>CAZITS010000185.1:0-8855 GCA_964542185.1 uncultured Pirellulaceae bacterium | reverse complement strand
TGGTACTGGAGTCGCAGCGCATGAAGATCAACGCGCCCCGCCAAACGCAAGCCGCGCAATCGCTCTGTCATCTCGCGCCTCGCATCGCGGCGGTACGCTAAACGATGCGTTGTTTCCTGCCACTGCTCCATTGCCTCCGCCAATTGAAGGCGTCGCTGCGCGCATTCCCGCCGCCGAATGCGCAATGGAGTTTCCCAACGAAACACAAAAGCACTCAATTCTCTGGCTCCAGGACGGTGCCGGCCACTGCTGCCACACTTGGACACGCACAGCCAGCACGATATTTTTCCGCGATCTGGAATGCCCACTCCTGGGTTCTGCGAGGCTCCGCGCACAACCTCAGTCCCTGGCGCAAGAAGTGGTCGAGTTCATCTCGGCAGCAAATCGCCGAATCAAGCCGCGGATTGGTTCCCTGACGATAGGCTCCAATTGCGATCAGGTCCTCATACTCTGCCAATACCGCTAGCATGTCCCGCAATGCAGACGCTGACTCACGCTGCCCCGCCGTGGCGACCTGGGGCATCAAACGACTGAGACTGCCCAACACATCAATCGCGGGGTAATGTTCCCGCGC
The DNA here is from genome assembly GCA_964542185.1 of uncultured Pirellulaceae bacterium. Classification (GTDB taxonomy): domain Bacteria; phylum Planctomycetota; class Planctomycetia; order Pirellulales; family Pirellulaceae; genus UBA9264. Next base: position 8,281 of record CAZITS010000185.1, on the reverse strand, counting down.
AGCCAATTCGCGAGAAAGCACGATGTGCCCATCGAGCAACGATCGCACACAATCACTCACTGGCTCGTTGAGGTTGTCACCTTCGACCAGCACGGCGTAACAACCGGTAATCGTGCCTCGGTGCGTACAGCCAGCGCGTTCGACTAGTTTCGGTAACTGGGCGAACACCGACGGTGGATAACCGCGTGTGGTCGGCGGTTCACCATTCGCCAAACCGATTTCACGCTGTGCTGCGGCAAATCGACTGAGGGAATCCATCACCAGCAAGACATGCTTGCCCGCGTCACGAAAAAACTCCGCGATTGCCGTTGCCGTCTGCGCCGCCTGGACGCGCCGAATCGCCGGCTCGTCACTGGTTGCCACCACGACCACGCTGCGTGCCCTGACCTCCGGGTCAAGCTCTCGCTCCAAAAATTCAGTGACTTCCCGCCCACGTTCGCCAATCAAAGCCACGACGACGACATCCGCTTGGGCTTGTCGTACCAGCGTACCAAGCAACAGGCTTTTGCCGACGCCCGCACCAGAAAAGATGCCCACCCGCTGACCCACTCCACAGGTAAGAAACGTATCGATGGCACGAATGCCTGTCGTTAATGGCCGTTTGATGGGCTGTCGGTCTACGGTGTCCGGAGCAACTTGATCTGGTTGTACACGAGACGTCAGCCGCGGCGGTGGTTGTCCGTCACGACATTCCCCTAACGCATCCAGGACACGCCCCAATAACAACGGTCCAACCCTCAGGTTGCGATGTGTCTGTGTCAGCCGTACCGGCGCGCCATAACGAATTCCGTCCATCTTTCCAAAGGGCGCAATACGGGTAACTTGTTCACGGAAACCGATCACTTCGGCAGCCAGAGGATCGCCCGAGAGCCGGTCAATACTGACCTGGGCGCCTACTGGAACCGGGAATCCGGCAACCTCGGCAGTCATCCCCGCAGTACTTATCACGCTACCGCGAATCGCACTGGGAATCGTCCGTCCAACCTGTTGCAACAAATCCCTCATGATCCCAAACCCCACCAGCATGTTTCGCGTGTCACTTCAAGTACGCATCCACTGGCCAACCATCCTTTGTGCGTCGCGGCGACCACGTTAGCACTCAAACCAACTCCTCTTCGAGCCGTTTCAACTGCGTCTCCAAACACTGGTCAATGTTTCCGAACGGAGTCTCCACCCGGCAACCTCCGGCCGGCACCTCACCGTCGGATATCAGCTCGACAATTTCAGTGAGTCCCTGTTGTCTCAGCAGGTGTTCAATGCTGCCCCTGCGCCCACGAAAATCGTCGGGGTTCACATGCAGCCGCAACGGTCCATTGCCACTGACCAACTCGAGCGCCTCTCGCATCCAGGCCAATGGAATATCCGTGGAACATCTCAACTCGCGGCGGACAAGTCGCTCGGCAATGGCAATCGCCAAAGGGAGCAACCTCGCCTCCCAATCACCTTTCCAGACTTCGCGCTGCTGACGCATCTCCGCCGCCGCCGTGACCAGACTGCCAATGGCAGTATCTGCCCGATTCTTCACTTGCGTTTCCTGCACACGCTGCGCCTCGCGCACGGCATCATCACGAATACGCGTAGCGCGGTCACGAGCCGACCACAAGATCCGCGCAGCACGACAACGGGCCGCACGCCGCGTCTCTGCGACATGCCACGACTGGTCCGCAAACTCAAATGCTGCCAGCCGCTCGCCGACTTGTGCAAGCTCCTCTGACTTGATGACTTCAACCATTGTCTACTGCAAGCCCCGTTTCTAGAAACCACGCCCCCCGCCCATTCACGCCATCGTCAACAGATGTCTTTTCATCTGCACTGTAATCTCTCCCTGCGAGACCAGCTCGTTCGCCACCTCCGCCAGCCGCTGCTGGGCAGTCTCTACGTCGGAGAGCAACAACGGACCAACGCTGCGCAGCCGTTTTTGCAGTTCACGAGATTCGCGCACGGGCAGCTGTTTCACTAATCGCGTGACGAACGACTGACGCGCACAGGCTAGAGCCAGCATGATGGTGTGCGGATCACAATCCTGCAGCACACGCGCCAAGGCGGCGTCATCCAGATGTTCTAAATCTGGAAATGCGAGTAGTCTGGAAGGTTGCGGTTCAGGAACTACCGCCTTGTCTTCAACAAGCACTTTGCGAGTCTGAACGGCCAGTCTGTCAGCGGCCCTCTTGACTCCTGCAGTCACCGCTGTGGACGGCGCCAAGCTACTCGAGCTAATGCCACTCTCCGGTTCTTGTGGCTGCTCGGCTGGCATCCCATCCTCCAGGTGCTCGGCAAGTACACCATCCTCCCCTGCCAATTCATTGACCCACTGCAGAGACTCCTGTGTGCCAGCCGCCGCCAGGATGCGACGAACGGTAGTCAACCCCACAGGTGGCTCCGAAAACGTCGCCTGCGATTCAGCAAGGAGCAGTTCCATCTCCTGTTCAATCGCCTGCACCGATTCGGCGTCGATCTCATCAAATGCAGCCAAACGGTGCAATACGCTGGCGCGCACATCTGATGGCAACCGTTTCAGCAAATCGACTACTCGTTCCACAGGAAGGTGTGCCGCAACGACAGCCACTGTCTGCGGCTGTTCCTTGGCAAGCAGATCAGCCAGGGACTCCGCGGACGCCTCGTTCAAAAATCCGAAACGAGGCACGTCAGTGTTCGTACGACTCGACGTGCCACCTCTCGTTTCGCACTGCTCGAGTTGCTCGGCATGAACCTGATCCGAGGCCCCCGCAGTCTGAACTTCGGACTCCAGGGCAGCCAGAAATTCCTCAATGACCCGACACTGCTCATCATTCGGCACGGCGTCTAATCGCTCGACCGCACTACGCAAACTGGTTTGTGCGGATTCGTCGAACTCATTTAACAGAGCGTCTAATTCGCGGGCAGGCAAACTAGTCAGCAAAATCGCCGCGCGACGCAGCGACGTGTGCGAGCTGCTCATCCTTGAGTGCTCCCTCTCACTAAAAACCCCGCATGATCAGGCCGCAGACTCGACCCAGTTGCGCAACACTCGAACCGCGGCATCCCGGTCCGAGACTATCCGCGTCTCCAATTCCATGACAACCTGTGTCGTCCCGCTAGTTTCTTCCGCCTCATTGCTGTAGCTATCCGCCTGCATCACTGGCAACTTCTCACCAGCATGTCGATCAACCGTTCCGGAAAACACCCCGTCTCGAGTCACACCCCATTGCCGAACTGCTCCCCAGATCAGGAATACGAACACTCCTGCTCCTGCCCAGCTGACCAATTGCACCCAATGCAATGCATACCAGGCTACCGGCGCTGCAACTGCCGATGCGACTGGATTGGGGTCTGGATGCATTCCTACGTCCACCTGGGCAAGTCGATCGGCCGGGTTTGCGCAGGGTGGTAGAAGATTAGCAACACGAGGACTGATCTCGGCCGCAGTCGCTTTCCGCACGCCTTCCAATTCCCCCGCGGTCGGGCCATGTGTTCCAACCGCTCCGGGCGGGCTATTGATTTGCTGGTCGTGACGCCACCGCCGGTGAAAATAGCTCCTGGGTAAACTAATCGACGCCGTTACACGATCAGGGACCCAACGCATTCCAGCGACCTGCGACTGCTCTGTACTTTCGGGAATCGACTGCGTCAGACGAAGCGTCTGCTGCTGACGCTCGTGAGGCACCAGACCCTCACCCCGTTCATCATCCGTACCATGCCCTGCAACTTTTTGCTGCGCCGCAACCACGACAGTTTGAGATGCCTTGTCGCTGCGCAACTGTACATGCACACCCACTTGCACACCAGAATACTGCGCGAGCATCCTGCGAATCCTCGCCGTGAGCCGCCTTTCATGTAAAGCCTGCGCCGCCGTGTAGAGTCGGCTACCAGTCTCGGAAGATTTTGCATCCTCGTGCCCCAGATAGGTCACTCGCCCCTTCAGGTCAAATACCGCAACATTTGCTGCATCGACGCCAAAACCCGTGAGAGAATTCTGGATCGCTCGGACTTGAGGTAACTCGAGTTCAACACCGGCAGCCATGCGCAATGCAACAGTGGCACTGCGTTTCACGCGTCTTGAAAACCCGCCGTGATCTATCTCGCCAAACTTCACCACGGCGCGCTCAATGCCTTGCATCTCCGAAAACAACTGGGAGGCTTGTCTTTCCAGGCCAGCCTGGATCTTTAATTTCCGCTGTTCACTCGATTCAAACCAACTGTCGTTTCTGGCCACTTCATCAAACACATCGCTGATCTCAGCAGGTAACGCGTTGCTTTGATCTAAAGCGACCAGATATTCGTTGCGTTGTTTGAGCGGAATGCAAATCCGTTTTTCACGGACAACGTAGTCATTTAATCCAGCTGTTGAAAAAGCAGTTTCGATCCGCGCTAACTCGGCAGGCTGAAACGACCTGCCGCCCAGCAAATAATGATCTGTCCTGGTCTCGCGACTACGGATCAAAAGAGCCACTCCCGCCAAGAACAGCAAAGCGATAACCGCCAACGCGGTCCTTGCCGTGGCAGTCATTTCACGCAGCCAGTTCACTAGTCTGGTGCTAGTCTGTTGCAACAATTCCATCGCCTCGTCTCAGCGATTCGTTACCTGTAAATCTCTCGCACTGGATCGAGAAACCTATTCTACGACCCGATCACGTCACTCGCCGCCATCACGCGTCACTCGCCGCCATCGATGGAACGCGGATATTCCCCGAATACCTGTCGAACAGCAACAGGAAAACCTCGCAAATCCTCAAGAACCTGAAGAGCGGTCGCACCACCCAACAGGACCGTCGTGGATGTGTGCACCATAGCGAAGCCAGCAACGAGCGCCACCAACGTCCTCGCCATGCGTTTGAGCACCGACCGGCGAGCCACCGGTGTCACCCAATGGACTCCAGGTCGCGGTCGGGAACAATCAACGTCACTGTGCCGCCCTTCCGCGAATCCTCACCAAATTCAAGAGAACCGTGATGTAATTCGAGGATTTCTCGAACCGCGTGAAAAGCAGGCGCGGCGGCTTGCTCCACCGGGTATACGGCCGGCGCAAATAGTTCCTGGAGAGTCCAACCCTCGCTGCCAGGGCCATCCACAACCAATTCGATCTCCAAACCAAAAGGTCCTGGAAAGGCGCCAATCGTCAACTGCCCGCCATCCTCGATGACGTTTAACCAACCGTCAACGAGTGTTTCGACAGCTTGAAAAAGCAACTCTCGGTCTGCCACAATCGCAATCGCCGGAGGTACCTCAACACGTAACACCACGCGTTGCATCGCCAACCTCGTGGCCAGATGCTGACACACCTCTTCGACAAGTTCCCGAACGGGAAAACGCCAACAGACATCTTCGCGTTGGGCGCCCACACCTAGAGAAGCGTTCACGATAGCAACCCCTTCTGCATCCGCAGGAAGGTCTGTGAAGCAGATTGGAAAGGGTATTTTCACACCACTCACCCACTGCGAAAACAGTCCGCCTGCCCAAAAACCGGGAGGTTTGTAGCGTCACTTCCGTTTAACTGTCAACGCGAATCTTTGAGAACGCCTCGCCAGAGACAGGTACCCGCGTCCCCCATACCGGCACTTCTCAGTCTTGCCGCGATTACCACACTAGCAAGCCTGGTCCAAAGGAACAGCTCCGCTGCGATCACACACACGGCAACAGCTAGCGTCATCCAAAAGTAACTCACCGGATCAGATGACGCGCCGCACGCGCCATAATCCAGGCATTGACTTTGCCAAAAAGTGGTTCCGCGATACTCACTGGCTGGGAGCATTCGCACAGCGTGCAGTCAACACCCGCGGCCTGTATTAGCAGGTCCTCGGGCCCTACGGATTCTTGCGACACCCGCTGTCTGGTGACCAGGATCGGGAAACCACGCAGGCCATCCGCTCGCAAAGGTGGCATGCATTCCGTGCGGCAGTCATCACCCAAGGAAATGACCCCTGCAAATTCTTCGGGATAGCGTAACCCAACCTGCATTGCGGCAGCGCCGCCCGATCCAAAACCGGCCAGGAACACTTGCTTGGAGTTAATGTGGTAACGTCGCTTGACCGCATCCACTGCCGCCGTGACTCCTTCCATCAGGACGGGCAATTGGCGTGCTGCTAACGACCAGTCATAACCCGCCCCGTTCTGCAATCGTACGTCGCCACGCAGTCCAACACCTACATAATTCCGGGTACTCAACAACGGCATGACACGCTGTAACTGGTGCTCGTCTGCACCCGCCCCATGCAGCCACACAACAACGGGGTACGCGTAACCAGACTCGTAATGCAACGGACCAAAATAACAGCAACTCGCGTGCCTGGAAGCAATGCATTTGCTATCAGACCAGGCTCCAGCCGCCCCGTCTCTACGGACGTTGCTGGTAACAATACGCGTGGTCGACTGAAAAGAAAGTGGCTGCCTCATCACATCTCTTCAAGTGGGAATCACGCTTCATACAGAACCGACTGCAGGTGCTGTTGGTGGATCGCCTCCCACGACCTGGACCGCACGATCCACCAGCGCGGGCGGATTATGAAACTCCAGACGCAGTGGTGTCAATCCCAGTCGCGCATGCCGCCGCCGCAGCGGAGCCTTGTCGAACTCGAGTCAGCGCAGCGACCCACCATGCGCCCAACGACCCGCGAGTCACGTCAGACACCACAAAAGGCTATCTACAGACACCGGCCAGCGTCTATTCCGCCTCTAACAGGCCAGTCATAGTGCTAACGAGCGATTTCACGTGTTCCACACTAGTCTGGAAATCGCTCTGCTCCTGTGCATCCAATTCCAGTTCGATAATGCGTTCCACGCCACCGGCACCCAGGACCACAGGAACTCCTACGTAATATCCGCCTACGGAATACTCTTGGTCACAGTAGGCCGCACAGGGAATCACTCGTTTCTTGTCACGGACAATGGCTTCCACCATTTGCGCCGTTGCCGCTGCTGGTGCGTAGTAAGCGCTCCCCGTTTTCAGGAGACCGACAATCTCCGCACCCCCATCACGCGTACGCTGAACGATTTCGGCAAGGCGTTCCTCGTTCAACAATCGTCGAATTGGAATACCCCCAACTGAGGTACAGCTAGGCATCGGCACCATCGTGTCGCCATGGCCACCCATGAGGAGTGCCGATACATCCTCAACACTCACTCCTAATTCCATCGCCAGGAAGGTGCGGTAGCGTGCTGTGTCCAGAACTCCCGCCTGACCGACAACGCGTTCCGAAGGAAAACCACTGATACGCAGTGCCTGTTGGACCATAGCGTCAAGTGGATTGCTGACCACGATAAGAATCGCATCCGGACTGGAATCTTTGACTGCCGTCGTCACCGAAGTCACGATTCTGGCATTCGTCGCCAGCAAATCATCGCGACTCATACCCGGTTTACGCGGCAAACCGGCCGTGATTACCACAATATCGCTACCGGCCGTGTCGTCGTAGCTGGTAGTTCCCATGACATTGGAATCAAAACCCATGACCGGAGAAGCTTCCATCAAATCGAGCGCTTTCCCTTTTGGCATATCTTCCGTTTGCGGAATATCCAGGAGCACAATATCCCCAAGCTCCCCTGCGGCACACCAATGTGCGGTTGTCGCACCGACATTACCTGCACCTACAATCGTGATCTTCGCGCGACCCATGAAACTCACTCCTCAAAGCTGGTTGGTTAGGTGGTCCAATTCGGACATGGGACGAACGCCTGGCCGTCCCGTGCAAGTCTACTCCTGACCGCGGTGCCACGTCCGGCGGCCGAACTGCTGGCTCAAGCCAGCCAGTTCCCCACGCACCCAAAGCCGCACATCACCGTTAGGCCAGGAGTTCCGAGGCAGTTCTTGCGTCCAAACGTCATTACTGCGACGCAGAACTCTCCCAGGCACGTCCGAATATCGTGGACTGTGACGACAAGTCAAGTGGGCTGCTTTCCCAACTCGCCAACACACCCCGCTTTGCTGCCACCCTGCCACGGCTTCGCGTTGCTCGCAGCCAACGACTTGGCTACAATCCCCCGAGCCCTGTGAAGGCAATCAAGTCCTGTCGAGTCAAGGATGACGCGATGAGCATGGAAGCGCCTGCGCGCAAATCAGGATTTAGCCGATTTGAACAACTGCGTTATGCCTCGGAAATCATGCGCACCGAGGGCCAGGCAGTGGTCCAATTGGCTGAACAACTTTCTGACGATTTCCTGGACGCCGCAGACCAGATATCAGCATGTCGTGGAAGTGTCATCCTGCTGGGCATGGGTAAAGCCGGCCTGATTGGCCAGAAAATTTGTGCCACCCTGGCTTCGACCGGCACTCCTAGCCATTTCCTGCATCCTGCGGAGGCCGTCCATG
>CAZITS010000184.1:0-8920 GCA_964542185.1 uncultured Pirellulaceae bacterium | reverse complement strand
TCCCACACTTGAGAAGCCCGTTGCCGTCAACATCTCTGCGTGAGCTGGAACAGGCCATGCTGCAGAAACTGAACCGTAAACATTTGACTGAACGACAGAACGATCCACAGTTGGACGCGAGAATCGCAACGTTTAACACGGCAGCGGGCATGATGAAGGTCGCTCCGCATGTGCTCGATTTGGAAAGCGAAACGAGCGGCGCCCGACGTAGTTACGGCATACGATCTGGTGACAAACAATCTATTGCCTGGCAACTGCTCGCCGCCAGGCGAATGGTGGAACATGGGGTGCGTGTAGTCGAAGTCGTCCACACAGGATCCGGTGGCAACTGGGACTCGCACGGTGATATGGCGCACCACCGGAATCTGGCCAGGCAAATCGATCAGCCCCTGGCGGCATTAATCCAAGATCTCAAGCTCCGTGGCATGTTCGACGAAACACTGGTGGCCATTTGTACCGAATTCGGGCGGGCACCAGCTGGCACGAAAAACGAAAAGGGACGCAATCACCACAACTCAGCGTTTACTTGTCTGCTCGCGGGAGGAGGTATACGCGGAGGCACACTGTATGGCCAAAGCGACGAATACGGCAATCTGGTTGTCGAAAACCCGGTCCATGTCCACGACTTGCACGCAACAATTCTGCACATTCTCGGCTTGGATCATGAGGAACTTACTTACCACTATGCGGGACGAGATTTCCGCCTTACCGATGTGCACGGCCAGGTACTAAGCGACATCTTGATTTGACGCACGACAGACGGATCAATCACAATGGGCGAACCACTTGCGACTCAACAAGTTCCGCACCAGAGCTCACTTGCACCACTTGGAGCGCACAATCTCGCTCAACCCAATGTGCCCCCAAATGCGTCAAAAAAGCTCCGTGATAGCAGATCCATCAGGATCAACAATCGGCATCGGCCGATTGCCGGGTGCGTGAAACTCTTTCGCCGGATCGACATCTAGCGCCTGGCAAATCGTCGCGAAGAAATCAGGGACGCTTACCGGACGATCAACGACCGTACCGCCTGTATGCCGGGTCTTCTCATCCGTGCGACCAACCACCTGCCCAGTCTTGAGCCCTGCACCAGCCAACATGGTTGTCCAGGCTCGTGCGTAGTGATCCTTGCCATTAACAGGGCCGCGACCGAACTCACCCATCCAGATAATCAAGGTCTGTTCGAGTAAACCACGACTTTTCAGATCAGTAATGAGTGTCGCCATGGCGGGATCCATCCATCCCATGCGTGGTTTAACGCGTTGTGCAGCTCCTTCGTGGTCGTCCCAACCGCGGTGGAAAATTTCAATAAAAGAAGCACCGCGTTCAACCAACCTTCGCGCCATCAAACACGCCTTGCCAAATCGATGCGAGCCATACGCAGCACGGAGTGCTGGAGACTCATCATCCACGTCAAAGGCAGTTACCGCACTGGACCGCATCAACGAAACAGCGCGATCAAAGGCCGTCTGTTTCTGGCGGACAAGTGGGGTGGCATACTGCTGCGCAAACCGCTGCTCGCCACGCGCAAGTAAGGCCAATCGCCTCGACAATTCCACGTCGCCTGCATCCGCAGGTTGATTCTCAAGACCCGTGTCAGGGTGCCTCACGGCCAGTGGCGCATGACGTGCACCAAGATAGCTGGGAACAGACCGATACAACCTCCCGCCATTGCCTTTATCGTATCCTGCGTCAATCGTCACAAAACTCGGCAGGTCATTGGCAGGATCTCCGTTTTCGTGTGACGCAATACACCCAATCGCGGGATGTTCAAACCCACCAACTCTTTGGAATCCTGTATGCAAGTAATATTTCGCCCGATAGTGGTCACCCTCACCCGTACTCATCGATCGAATTAGAGCAACTTCATCCATCACCTGGGACATCTGCGGCAAGTGCTCACATATGTGGATCCCCGGCACCGATGTCGAGATCGATCCAAATTCACCGCGCGGCTTGGGATCAAATGTGTGCTGCTGGCTCGGACCACCATCCATCCACAGCAAAATACACGCCTTGGGAGCGCGGCCACTTTGTTGTTGTGCATCTGTTGCCAGTGCTTCAAACCACGGCACCGATGCGTTCGTCAACAAACCTGCCGAAGAAAGCTTTAACACATCACGGCGGCACGGTTGCCAGCTGGCTTTCATCATAATTCGGTTCCCTTTTTCGCAAGATCCTGTGCGACACGATTCAGCGGATCAAAAGAAACTCGCTGCGATTGATCAGCATCCATAACAACCCGTTGTAGCCAACCTGCGGAGTTGAACTTGCCTGGACAAAGCGAATCGCCTCGTCTGTTTCTTCACTTGCAGGCCGCCGCGACAACGTTCCTAAATAGAGTTGCTCAATGATAGCCGTCGATTCCAACTTCGCTTTCAGTAATCGCTCGACCTTCTTCCCACCATCACCAATCCGAGGATGATTCATCAACGCCAGAAATTGTGGAATACCGTGTCGAAAATCTGTGGCATCATTTTCGTTGGTCTCAAACAGACGCGTGAATTCCTGGTAGGCATCACCGATCGGAGTACTTTCGCCGAATTTACTGGAGAGTGCTGGATCGACAGTCCGCAGGTCGAGCACCGGGTCCTCGAGCGCCAATTTAAGTGACTCAAATAACATGTCTGTGGAGATCAGTTTCAATGGGTAGCGGGCAAACCAATCGGCCTGCTTCGCCAATTGCTGTGGGTCAACTTTAGGATCGCTACCGTTGCCGCGCTGATAAACACGTGCATTGAGAATACAGCGGATCAGATGTTTGACATCGAAACCAGACGACCGAAATTCGGCGGCCAGCAAGTCCAGTATTTCAGGGTGCGTGGGCGGGTTATCTGGCCGAAAATCATCGATCGGATTAACGATCCCACGCACGAAAAAATACGCCCACATCCGGTTCACAAAGGCTCGACTGAAGTAGGGATTTTCCGGCGAAACAATCCACTCCGCCAGTACTGGACGTAGCGGTTGGCGTGCTGCGGCAGCCAAGGCCTCGCCTGCAGGAAACTTTCCCGAAATAACCGTCCCACTATTGGTGAAAGAAGCCGAAGGAATCGTAATCGACCCATTCGGTGCTCGGTCATTGCGCGTCGTCTTCTTACTCGAACGTTTGCCTTTCGCAGACGTTTCTTTACCAAACGTCTCAGTCACACTGGCAAAGTAGCGGCCATCGAAAGTCGCTTCGGTGTTACGGAAAAAGGCAGCAGCACCCCAAAAATCGCTTTGCTTCCAGGTACGAAACGGATCGTCATGGCATTCAGCGCACTGAAGTTGCAGTCCCAGGAACAACGTTCCCACAGCGCGTGTTGCGCCCGCCGGTTGGGGAATTCCCGTATCCGTGCCGACTAACGAGTAGAACAGGGCCTGCGGATGATACGCAAGTTCGCCATCTACGGTAAGCACAGAATAGACCAGACGATCCCAGGATTGGTTTTGATTGAATTGCTCTGCAAACCACACACCCAGTTTTCGCGTTGCTGCGATCGGCTGATTGCCACCGTTTCCTTCCGAAGGAAGTTCGGCGGGAGCAATCCAATCGCGCCAGACGCGACCGAAATGCTCGCCATACTTTGGCGATGCCAGCAATTCGTCAATCAACTGTGTACGTTGACTGGCATGAGAACGATCGAGATATTCGGCAGCTTGACTGGTCGTGGGAATCCGCCCCGTCAAATCGAGATAAACCCTGCGCAAGAACTGGGCTTCGCCCGCAGGAGCCGCGGTAGCGAGTTTTTCTGTCCGCAATTTGGCATCGATCGACGCATCAATGCGTTGTGCAATCTCCAACGCATCGGCTGCCAACAACCCGTCCGTCCAGATTAACGGCATAACACACCACAACCATGCGGTCCGGAAGAATGCTGAGAGCATGGAAATCTCCAAGAAATCCGGCGAGCACAAAATACAACCCCAAGCCGCTATTGTCCCAGTCCAGGAATTCAAATCAACTCCAACTGGACCAGCAGACTGAAATGACCAGCCGGCCGAAAATCAGTGCTTCGCCGCTGACTGGGAGCAGTGGGGAGCCCTCGGTGTCAGCGAATCTCATAGAAATTCCTGTGCCAGTGCAGGGCTAGCCACAGGCTACCACCCACGCTGTCTCCAGGAAAACTGGCCTTTTCTTACCCGCAGTGCCGCCACTGCAAGCTATGCTTTCGGGGGCTGCAGACCAGAATCGCCCAAACCAAGTACAGGCAGGGAAACGAATGCACCGCCGTAACTTTCTCGTCGCCGCCCTGACCGCCACCACTGCCAGTCGTTTGGCGGCCGGTCCGCAAGCCAACCAGCCGCGTCAGCCAGAAAACGCGGATGGATCAGACCCGCAATTCGTCACGTCGGAAGTAGCGCCGCTAAAGCGAGTACTTGTACACCCGCCCGGTCCGGAAACCCTGCGGACCTTCCCCATGTTCAGTGGCCAGCATTCGATGTTGACGTGGGAGTTGCTACGGCCAGAAGCGGCTATCCAACACGCGCATTTCGTCGCTCAACTAACCCGTCACGGCACCGAGGTTTTGTACTTTGAACGGCTCCTCGAGGAGTCTATCAAACGTTGTCGTGCAAACGGTGCATTTACTGCATGGCTGCAAAACAACGCCCCACGTCTTGTAAAGCACGAAGCCGATGTCACGGCGCAATCTCTATTGGGAATTGACGACCGGTTTGTTTATCAGCGAGACGATTCTGGCCTGCTAAACCCGACGACAAGTCCCACAACAACACTTTTTTTCACAAGAGACCTTGCGGTAATGACACCGCGTGGTGTGGTCATCTGTAATTTCAATCATGATCGTCGCGCATTCGAGTCGGCGCTCACCCGGTTCACGTTTCAGAATGCCACAACACTGGACAAATACCCAATTGCATTCGACGCCATCGCCGAGCAAGTCTACGTAGAAGGTGGCGACGTCCTGCTTGCCGACAAAAAGACGCTGTTTGTCGGCATCGGAAACGCAACACAGCAAGAAGCGGCTATACGTCTTGCCAAGACTCTTGAGATGGATGTCATTGCGGTGCAAATGCCAAGCGTTGAACAATGGCCGGGTGAGTGGAGCGGCCTGCAATCCATCTTCTACCATCTCGACTGCCTGCTTAATTTCGTGGACCACAAACGAGTGCTGGCGATTCCCTATCTGCTGGAAAAACAACACGCCCGCAGCAATCCACTGCTAGAAATCCTGATTGGGCTTTCCAGAATCGAACGGCTGTCGCGACCGGAACGGATTGCGATGCTCAACGAAGTTCAAAATGTCGGCTGGATTACCAGGTTCCAAGCCGGCTCTGGGGAACCAGACCGAACACTCGGAAAAATAAAACTTCTCGACTACCTGAAAGCTCAGGGTTACGAAGTGAATTACGTTGGTGGCCAGCTGCCACCCAATGGCAATTCTCTCAGGTACACCACCGAGCGCGTGATTCGTGAGGCCCGCTTCATGGCAGCCAACGTCGTCGCGCTGCGCCCGGCGCATCTGGTAAGTTATGCTGGCAATCCCAATACCAACTCCGATTTACGGTCAGCTGGAATCCAGGTAGATACCTTCGCTGCTACAGAACTCATGCGTGCCAACGGCGGCCCACATTGCCTGACGATGCCATTAGAACGACGCTAATCGTCGAGGCTAGTGATTTTCTCTGCGCACGCACAAAGCGACCAGGAAACGCTCCAGTGAGCCGGAGCACTCCGTGCTTCCTGAGTACAGCGCCGTGAATTCAAGAACAGGAAATACCCCCTCGGCCAAACCGCTTGTAATGTGTCTAGAAAACTCGGCGCTGTACCTGGCGGCCGGAAATCGGACCGCTTACAGTCGTTCGTTTTGTACCCTGCGATTTGGTCTGGACGATTCAGCGAAACAACCGTACCGCACCGACTCTACGGCAATGTGGCGAACAGATAACTTGTTACCGGTAAAAAGAAAGCTCGTCTTCGAGGCCCCTGTCGGAGTAATATGAACTGTAACGTGAACTGCGGAACGGCTCTGTAATCGCGGCTGGGCTGTGGCGTAATTTCGACAGGACTTCATTTCGACAGGACTTCACCATGGCCACCATGCAAGAGTCGCCCGCTTTACGCCGTATCGTATCGATCGACGCCTTGCGCGGGTTCGACATGTTCTGGATTATGGGGGCAAGCAGCCTGGTACACGGAATCCAGGAACTCGCAAAGTCCGACAAACTGCAAGGAATCGATCCGCAAAGGCTGGAACTGATCGCCGATCAGCTCACGCATGTCGCCTGGGAAGGCTTCCACTTCTGGGACCTGATTTTCCCGCTGTTTGTATTCTTGATGGGAACATCGGCTGTCTTTTCGTTAACGAAAGTGATTACCCAGCGAGGAAAAGTGGCTGCCTACCGGCGCGTTCTGTTTCGTTCACTCGCACTCTACGTCCTGGGTTTGATCTACTATGGCGGCCGCGGCGATCCTGAGTCGTTCCGTTATGTCGGGGTCCTGCAGAGAATCGCAATTTGCTACCTGTTTGGCGGCCTGTTGTTCATTCATTTTCGGTTCCGGGGATTGCTGGCAATCAGTGCCGTGCTACTCGGTGGCTATTGGGCCGCAATGACCTTTATCGATGTCCCGGAACACGGGAGAGGCAACTTCCAGGAAGGCATGAATCTGGCGAATTACATCGACAAACACTATCTTCCAGGATACAAGTGGGACGGCGACTGGGACCCCGAAGGCCTGTTGAGCACCTTGCCTGCTATTGCCTCAGGCCTGCTGGGGATGCTAGCCGGGCTGATCATTCAAAATGAGAACTCGGCGGCATGGAAGAAGTTGTTCTATCTGCTTATGTTGGGAGGATTGTGCCTGGCCGGTGGTCATTTCTGGGGAATGCACTTTCCGATCATCAAAAAGCTCTGGACTTCATCCTATGTACTCCTGGCAGGTGGCTGGAGCTTTCTGCTCTTGGCCGTGTTCTACCTGGTGATCGATGTCTGGAAAATTCGCTTCTGGGCCCAGCCATTTGTATGGATCGGGACCAACTGCATTACGATCTACATGCTGCAGAATTTCGTGGGCGGTTTCTCGAGCCTCGTGTACCGCGCGAGTCCTGCCTGGACCATCGCTCAAGGCGTAATCCCTCCCCAGGTGGTCGAGCAAGTTGAGCCGTATGGACCACTCTCTGTTTCCGTCCTGGGACTCTTATTCGCGATATTGCTCTGCCGGTCACTGCACCGTCAAGGAGCTTTCTTGCGCGTGTAGCGAGCGATCTACTGACACCTAGATCCATACGTCAAACGAGACGTACGGCTGAGCACTCCAGGTCCGTATCAGACGTTACAGCCAGGGCATCCGCATTTGACGACAGTTCCCGCATTCCCACAGCCGCGCTACGCTCCACTGTCATACCAGGATTTCCGTAACGATACGCCCCGCTACATCAGTCAGCCGAAAATCGCGACCCGCGTGACGATAGGTAAGGCGTTCGTGATCGATGCCAAGTAAATGCAACATCGTGGCGTGCAAGTCATGAGTATGCACGCTGTCCTGGACAGGCAGGATGCCATGTTCATCAGATGTTCCATGGACCAGTCCACCTTTGACGCCACCGCCCGCCATCCATGAAGAAAAGCAGAAGTTATGATGTTCGCGCCCGGCATGCGCAGCACTGGTATTAAACGGAGTCCGTCCAAATTCGGATGTCCACACCACCAGCGTGCGTTCCAACATGCCACGCTGTTTCAAGTCCGCCAGCAACCCGGCCAGTGGCTTGTCGATGTTACGGGCTAACCGTTCATGATCGCCCATGTTGCCATGCGAATCCCAGTTATTGTTCGATCCCACATCAATCAACTCAATAAAACGTACTCCACGTTCTGACAACCGCCGAGCCATCAGACACTGCCATCCAAAACCGTTTGTATCTCCACGTTTTATCCCGTACATCTCCAGCGTCCGTTCGCTCTCACGACTCAGGTCAAACGCTTCAGGGGCAGCGCGTTGCATCCCAAACGCTGTTTCAAAGGAGCGAATACGGGCATCAACTGTCAGGTCCGCTTGTCGCCGTTCTTGATGAACCTGGTTCAACCGGTTTCGCAGTTTCCGTTCCATTTCCTGCAGTACATGTGAAGCCACTCGCGGCTTCACATGTGGTACGGGTTCATTGCCTGGAATCACGTGGGTGCCTTGATGACAACCGGGAAGAAAGTCACTGGCCCAGGTCTGGGCACCCGCATAGGGAGCAGCGGGTGCCAAAACCATAAAAGACGGTAGATTGCGATTCTCGGTACCCAGTCCGTAACTAACCCAGGCACCAACGCTGGGACGTGCGAACTGGGCTGACCCGGTGTGTGCGGCGAGTGTGCCTTTGTCATGACCATCACTGTCACAATGCACCGCATTGAGTACACAGACATCATCGATCATCTGCGCGAGATGTGGAAACAGGTCACTTACCCAGACCCCGTTCTGTCCGTACCGGTTAAAGCCCCACCGCGATTGGATAAGGTACCGCTTGAACTCTCCAGACTTGTTCAACCAACGGGATGCGGTAATCGATTTCCCATGGTCAACCGTCAACTGAGGTTTGTAATCGAACGTATCGACATGCGACACTCCGCCAGTCGCATACACAAAAATCACACGATCTGCTTGTGGGACGTAGTGACCAGAGCGTGCCGCCAAGGGGTCTCTTGAGGCCGCTTGAACATCGTTCCAGATACCGGCCAATGCCGTGGCCGCGAAGCCACCAGAAGCGGTCTCTAGAAATTGACGACGCGTTGGCTTGATAAGATATGACATTGCTGTGATTGAAATGAGGCAGTTAATCAACAAACAAGAAAGCGTTGCTGGTCAAAATCACCCGGGCCAAAGCAGACCATGCGGCCAGCCGATGGTCCGTCTCTTTCTGATTTGCATCCGCTAATTCACCGGTATAGCTCGACAGGAAGTCCACCGCAGCCTGAAATTCCGCTTCAGGTG
>CAZITS010000183.1:0-8965 GCA_964542185.1 uncultured Pirellulaceae bacterium | reverse complement strand
GGATGCGCCGGTTGGACACGCGGGGAGGTTTTCGAGGGACGGGGAGCGTGGTGACCGTCGAGTTGCCTTGCGCAGGGGTGCCCTGGCGTGGGCGTGGGGAGGCGCCGGGAGGGGTGCGCGAGGCGCCCACGCGGCTAGTAGCCGCGTTATTACCCGTGGTCCTCGTCATCATTGGTTCGGGTATTACGACAAACTCCAGTTTGATCCAACCGGCAGGTATGTCCTGGGCATGCAGGTGGCATTCGAACATCGGTCACCTAGAGGCGACGATGTAATCCGTATCGGGATGGTCGATTTGCAGTCAGGGGATCAGTGGATTGACCTGGGCGAGAGTCGCGCGTGGTGCTGGCAGCAAGGATGTATGTTGCAATGGGTGCCTGGCACGCGGTCGGAAATTATCTGGAATGATCGTGCAGGTGGACGGTTTGTCAGCCATGTTCTCGATGTAGAGACGCGGCGCAAGCGGACGCTTCCTCATCCGATTTACGCGCTCAGTCCTGATGGGCGCTCGGCGGTGACTGTGGATTTCAGCCGCATTGCCGATGTCCGTCCCGGTTATGGTTACAACGGATTGCGTGATCCTTATGCCGATGACCTCGCGCCCGCGGAGTCGGGCGTGTTTCATCTCGATCTGCAAACCGGACGTGTCCGATTGGTGCTTTCCCTGGCCGATATGGCGCGGCGCGGACCAATCCCAGATCAGCAGCTCGGGATCAAACACTATTTCAACCATCTACTCTACAGTCCGAATGGGGCGCGATTTATCGCGCTGCACCGTTGGCGGTATCCCAATGGGCGGAGATTAACACGGCTGATTACGGCGCGTCCGGATGGAAGTGATTTGCGAATCGTGGTTCCCAATGGCTACGCGTCGCATTTTATCTGGCGCGACAACGATCACATTCTAGCGCAGTCTCGTGAGTGGCTGGGAGAGTCCAATTGGAACAACTTTCTGTTCGAAGACCTCGAAGGTGGAGAGGTGCGTGCCGTAGGACATGGCGTGTTGGACCCTGCGGGACATCTCAGCTACTTGCCTGGCGCGGAATGGATCCTCAACGATACGTATCCGCAGGGGAAGGAGCGGATACAGACTCCGCATTTGTTTCATGTGGGAAGTGGCCGTCGAATTGATCTAGGCAGGTATCATTTGCCTGCGATCTACACCGGCGAGTGGCGTGTAGATACGCATCCGCGCTGTAGTCGGGACGGGTCTTTTCTGTGTCTTGATGCGCCGGTGGCGGGCCAGGGCAGGCAATTGCTCCTCATCGATATTCGTGACCAGCTCCGGTAGGGTGCACATACCGCAGAATTGCGCAAAATATAGGGGGCACGAGATGGGGGTGTTGGAACGTCGGCAGGTGCTGGCGGGATGTGCCGCGTCCTGTTTGACTCCTTCAGCGACATGGGCCGCGCAGGAGATACGTGTGAAAACGTTTACTTACAAGCGGGTGAATGGGTTGCCCATCAAACTGGATGTGCACCGCGCTGACGATGCGCGGAGGAGGCCGGTCGTCGTATGGATTCACGGCGGCGCCCTGATAATGGGGAGCCGATCGGGTATCAACAGTCGGGTCAAAAAGGGGGTGTTAGACGCAGGTTGCGCGCTGGTGTCGATTGACTATCGGCTCGCTCCTGAGACAAAATTGCCCGCCATCATTGAGGATTTACAGGATGCGCTTGCCTGGGTGCATGCCGAAGGGCCTGATCGGTTTAACGGCGACACCACAAAGGTTGTGGTCATGGGCGGCTCGGCGGGTGGCTATTTGACGTTGACTGCCGGTTTTCGTGCCAAACCGCGACCGGCTGCGCTGGTTTCGTTCTGGGGATACGGCGATCTGGTTGGTGCCTGGTACAGCCAACCGAGTCCACATCGAAGACACCAGACCGACAGCAGTTTCGCAGCAGCCCTTAAACAGGTGGAGGGTCCTCCTGTGTCTGCTGCGGAGGACCGTAACGGCGATGGTGGACTCTTTTACCGTTATTGTCGCCAGCACGGCATTTGGCCGCACCAGGTATCGACGTGGGATCCGCACAAAATGCCGGAGAAGTTCTATCCCTATATGCCGCTGAAAAACCTGACTGCAGATTATCCCCCTACGCTGTTGATTCATGGAACAGCTGATACAGACGTGCCTTACCAGCAATCCGTTCTGATGGCAGAGGGACTCCGTAAGCAACAAGTCGAGCATCAGTTGATCTCCATCGCTGGTGGCGAGCACGGACTTGGCGGCGGCGATCCGGACCGCGTCGACGCGGCGTACATGGCGGCAATGACGTTCGTGCAGCGGCATCTCGGATCGTGAGTTCCCAGCATCCCTCAGGCGTCGCAGAGATCGTCGTTGAAAAACGCGTGTGGCGAGCCAAACTCGGCTTTGATGTGCAGATCCTGATCTGTGCTAAACGGATCCCAGCCGTTTGCCACCACACCCAGAATCACCTCCGCGACGTCCGCAGGCAGGGTGATCTTCTCCCGATCGCCTGACTGGTCGCACCGGCAGACAGTTGTGGCGTAGATTCTCTTGGTCGTGCCGACTTGGCTTTCAATGGTGAGATTGATTTGGCAGTTGCCGTCTGCTGCGTTGGTAACGGACTCGATCCACCGATAGTCGACTCCGTCTACAGTAATTTTTCGAGACGTTTTCCGGGGGAGTGCCATGTCCAGTTACCTGATCGAGTAATAACGCATTTGGAGAGGCCGCGACGTTGCGAGCCAGCCAGATGTTTACCGAGAGACGCCGGTCTGAGGAAAGTCCTACTCATCCCGCAGAAGCGTGGGCGCTATGCATTATAAAGAACCGTGGATTTCAAGCACGCAGCGAGTTGTTGACCGACCGCCTGTCGCCTACTGATTCATTGGGTTCACGGCGACTTTGTGAGAGAACTCTGGTACAACCATGGCGACTTGCCCGACGTGCTTTTCAAAGTGATAGGTTGCGGCAGCGATGATGCTGCAAAACTTTTCCTTTTCCAGGCAGCAGAGGGAACCTCGGAAACGGTTCCTGCGTCCATGGGTTAGAGTGGGCGTCAGGCGGTGCAGCGCCGTGTCTGACACCGGGTTGGAACGATCTGTACGTGCCGGTATTGCGGCGCGTGGATATGGGAGAACGTGATGCGGAAATGGTACGCTGGCCTGGGCGTTTTTTTACTCATCACTGGGGTGGCGAATCTGACGCTGGCTGCCACGCGGGAAGCGGAGTGGAAAGCAGTGGAAGAGGCAGTCCGAAAAGGACTGCCGAAAACGGCCATCAAGCATCTCCAGACTGTCCTCGAGGGTGCCCTGCAGGACGAGGCATACGGTGAAGCCGTCAAAGCGATTGGCCGCAAGATCGCGCTGCAAGGGGCCATTGATGGAAACCGGGCTGAAGCCAAAATTCAACGGCTGCAAGCGGAAATTGCACAGTCGCCTGCGGCCATGCAGCCTCCGCTGAGGGCAATACTGGCACGCTGGTACTGGCACTATTTCCAGCAGAATCGATTTCGCTTTCTGCAGCGCACTGGCACCGCAGAGCCACCCGGGAAAGATTTTACGACCTGGGACCTGCCGCGGATCTTCCGTGAAATTGATCGTCAACTAGAGTTAGCGCTGGCGGATGAAGAACTCCTGAAGTCGATCCCGGTGAGCCAGTTCGATGAGTTGCTAGTGAAGGGCAACAGCCCGGCGAGTTATCGGCCGACACTCTATGATTTCCTGGTGCATGAAGCGATTAGCTTTTACAGCTCAGGCGAACAGGCGGCGGCCCGCCCCGAAGACGCCTTTGACGTGTCGAGCGACTCAGCGATTTTCGGTACAGCAGAGGAGTTCGCTCGCTGGGAAATCGAGTCGGCGGAGTCGCCAGAGCCGCTTGTCAAAGCGATCCGACTGTTTCAGGACTTGTTGCGGTTTCACCATGATGACGAGGACCCTGTCGCGTATCTTGATGCAGACCTGTTGCGGCTGCAATTTGGGTCCAACCATGCGTTCGGAGAGACGAAAGCGGCTCGTTACCAGGCAGCGTTACAGCAGTTTGCGGAAACGCATAGCGACCAGCCGGCCTCGGCACGCGCGCTGCATCGTCTGGCAGAGGTCTGGTTGCGAGCCGGCCAAGAGGCGCGGGCGCATGCGACGGCGCTGCAGGGGAAAACGCGTTTCCCCGACAGCGTAGGTGGCCGACGGTGTCACAATGTAATCATGCAGCTCGAAACACCGTCACTCCAGGTGTCGACCGAGCGAGTCTGGAGCCGGCCAAACGGTGCGGTTCAGGTGTCTTATCGCAACTTCGGCCAGGTGTTTTTCCGTGTTGTGCGGTACGATTGGGAGGCACGCCTGAAAGGGAACGGCAGGCCAGAACAGCTGGGCCCTCGGCAGCGGCAGGCTCTTTTGGATCAGGAGCCCGTGATAGCATGGTCGCAAGAACTGCCCGCGACCGTGGATTATCGGACACGGCGCACTGAGGTAACAGTTCCTGATGAGTTAGCACCCGGCTCGTATTTTTTGATATCGAGCATGGAGGAGACCTTTCGAGCTGAGCAGAATCAGGTCGACTTTACGGATTTCTGGGTCAGCCGCTTGGCGCTGGTCGTGCGGAGTCAGGTTGGTGCCCGCGAGCTCGATGGCTTTGTCCTGGACGCGGAAAGTGGGGATCCGGTCGTGGAGGCGGTAGTCCGGCTTTGGCGTCGCGAACGCGCAGGTTGGGTCATGCATGGCCAGACGACCAGCGATGAACACGGGTTATTTCAGTTCGCGCTCGGAGCCCGCAAGAACGTGGTGCTGCATGCATCCCATAAAGATCAGGTCCTCGGTAGTAGCGGTTATTACAGTGCTGGTGGTAGACGTCCCGAGCGCCGAAAGCTGCAACGGACCTATTTTTTCACCGATCGGACGTTGTATCGGCCGGGGCAGACCGTGCGCTACAAGGGGCTCTGTATCCGGGCGGATCAAAATGAGAATGCGTATGGAGTGCTGCAGGACGAAGAGGTGACGGTGCTCCTGTTGGACTCCAACGGCAAGGAAATTGCACGCCGCACGCACCACACTAATGATCATGGTTCGTTCAGTGGGAGCTTCGCAGCGCCGCGGGATCGGCTCCGAGGTGGTATGACACTTCGCGTCGAAGGTGAGCCGCGAGGTAGTACGCAAGTCCGGGTGGAGGAGTACAAGCGACCAAAGTTTCAGGTTGCGATGGAACGGCCAGAAGCGGCGAAACTGGACGGCGACGTGGAAGTCAATGGTCGGGCGCTAAGCTATACGGGCGCGCCGCTGGATAGCGGTCAGGTGCGCTGGCGGGTGGTGCGGGAAGTGCGTTTTCCACCCTGGTGGCGATTTGGCCGCGGCGTGTTTCCGCCGTTTCCCCCTGGGCGTGGGAACCAGGAAATCGCACACGGTCGGGAACGCACCACTGCGGACGGAGCCTTTCGCATTCGTTTTACAGCACGCGCCGACGCGAGTGTTCCAGTTGAAAGCTCACCGACCTTTCAGTTTCGAGTGTATGCCGACGTGACTTCGCCGACAGGCGAGACGCGTTCTACAGAGCGGGTTGTCAATCTTGGATATGCGGCGCTGCGGGCGACGCTCAGTGCATCTCAATGGCAAACCTCGCTCGATCCAGTGGCGCTCCGTGTCCGCACCAGTACGCTGGATGACTTGGCGCAAGAAGCCGAAGGGGTGTTGCGGGTGTATCGGCTGCGGCAGCCCGAGCAAGTTGTCCGCCCAGCGTGGGAGGGCCGCGGACCGCGTGCTGCGGAGGCAGGGCAGGCGGCCCCCAGTTCCGATCCGGCCAACTGGCCCGTCGGCGCAGTGGTGGTCGAGCAAGGTCTAGCGACGGGTGGCGACGGAAATCATACGGCGGAGGTGGAATTGCCGGTGGGGGTGTACCGGGCTGTGTTTGAGACGCAGGACCGTTTTGGCAAACCCGTCAAGGCCGAGTTGCAATTGCGTGTGTTGGATCCAGCAGCCGAACGGTTGGCGATCAAGGTGCCCGATCTGTTGGCAGCTTCCAGTTGGTCCATGCAACCGGGACAAGAGTTTGTAGCTGTCTGGGGCAGCGGTTACCAGCGTGCGCGCGCGTTTGTCGAGATCGAACATCGAGGGCGATGGTTGGCACGCTACTGGACGGACGCCGCGCAGACCCAGGTTCAAATCAAGCAGGCGATTGAAGAAGTTCATCGAGGCGGATTGTCGGTGCGGGTTACGATGGTGCGAGAAAATCGCGCGTACCTTCATGCGCGGAAGATTGAGGTGCCGTGGAAAAATAAGGAACTCACGGTTCAGTGGGAACGTTTTCGATCAAAACTGGAACCTGCACAACAGGAGACCTGGACGGCCGTGGTGCGCGGGTCGGACTCGGTAAAAGCAGCGGCGGAAATGGTGGCCACGCTGTACGATGCGTCGCTGGATGCGTTCGTTGGACACCAGTGGATGCGACGCTTTGGAGTGTTCCGTCAGGCGCGTGTTGTGGCGGCGGGTCGATTTGAAAATCAGCTGAAATACCTGGGCAGGTTGCAGGGCGAATGGAAGCAGGATGCACGCGATGGCACGCTGACGTACTACGCGTTTCCGCAAGAGATTGTCGCGCATTTCCAGGGGTATCAATTTCCCCGGCGGGGCAAAAAGAACGCTCCTGTGTTTCCCGTCCCGCGGCCGGCTCCTGGATTTGCGCGTGGTTCGGCGAACCGGTTTGGAGGCATGGCACGTGGCCGTCGTGCCATGCGTGGCGCGATGGCGGATGCGATGGCGGCACCGGCGGAGAAGATGGCGCCGCAGGCCGCATTGTTGTCGGCCGCCGCGGATGGTGGCGGAGCCGGCGTGGGTGGCGGAGGGCAACCCGCCGCGGTGGACTTGTCTAAGGTGTCGGCGCGTACCAACCTGCAGGAGACGGCCTTTTTCTTCCCTCATCTACTGGTGGGCGATGACGGCCAGGTACGCATGCAGTTTTCCATGCCCGAAGCGCTGACGGAATGGAGGTTCATGGCCTTTGCGCATGATGCGCGGTTACGAGGCGGTTACCTGGAAGATCAGGTGGTGACATCGAAGGATCTCATGGTCGAGCCGAATCCTCCACGGTTTGTGCGCGAAGGGGACGTGATCGAGTTTACGGTAAAGGTCAGTAATCGCTCGGCCGCTCGGGTGAGCGGATCGGTTCGCTTGAACGTTGCCGACGCTCAAACAGGCGCAAAGGTTGATGCGGCGCTTCAAAATGACGAACCCACTCGTGGGTTTGACGTTCCCGCGCAGGAATCGGTGACGCTCGCATGGAGGCTGGACATTCCCGACGGCATCGGATTCCTGACGTACAAAGCGGTCGGTTCGACCGGCCGTTTATCGGATGGCGAGGAGGGGTACCTGCCGGTTTTGTCTCGCAGAAGTCTGGTGATTGAATCGTTGCCGTTACCTATGCGGGGCAAACAGATTCGCAACTTTACATTTAAACGGCTGACGGAAGCAGGTCGCTCGGAGACATTGCAGCATCAATCGTTGACGCTGCAAATGGTCTCGAATCCTTCCTGGTACGCGGTGATGGCGCTCCCCTATCTGATGGAGGGAACAACCGAAAATAGTGACGCCATCTGGAATCGACTTTATGCCAATGCTGTGGGGCGCCATATTGCCGACAGCGACCCACGGATCCGTAATGTGTTTCAACAGTGGCGGCAAACCGAGACGCTGGATAGCCCCTTGTTGCAGAATGAGGAACTCAAGGCAGTCGCACTTACAGAGACTCCCTGGGTACGGCAAGCGGAGACGGAAAGTCAGTCGCGCCGACGCGTTGGAATCCTCTTCGACGAGAACCGATTGCAACGGGAGACGAGACGCGCGTCAGCGGATTTGGCGCAGCGGCAACGGCCGGATGGTGCCTGGTCCTGGTTTCCTGGCGGGCCGGCCAACGACTATATCACCCTCTATATTGTGACTGGGATGGGCCGGCTTCGGCATCTCGGCATCGAACTTGAAACGGCGTCCAGCCTGAAGGCTGTGAAATGGCTCGACGCATGGTTGCAGCGGCGCTATGGGAAGTTAACCGATAAGTCACAGGTGCATTTGTCGCCCCGTATTGCACTCTACCTTTATGGACGCAGCTTCTTTCTTGACGAAGTCCCTGTGGATGCGGCACACCGCGGTGCGTTTAACTATTTCGTGGGGCAGGCGCGTGAACATTGGTTGACGCTTGCTCATCGTCAAAGTCAGGCGCAAATTGCCCTGGCACTGCAGCGGTTGAATTCACGGGATACTGCTCGGTCGATCATGCAGTCCATCAAACAACGCAGTCGCCATGATCCGGAATCAGGCAGATATTGGCGCGAGCAGGAAGTGTCCTGGTGGTGGTACCGGGCGCCGATTGAGGCCCAGGCGATGATGATCGAAGCTTTCGATGAAGTCATGGGAGATGCGCGGGCGGTCGAGCAATGCAAGACCTGGTTGCTCAAACAGAAGCAAACGCAGGCCTGGCGGACGAACCGATCGACGGCGGACGCGATTTATGCCTTGTTGCTACGGGGGAATGATCTGCTCAAGTCAACAGCGACGGTGGAAGTGTCCCTGGGCGGAAAAAAGGTCGAGAAGAAGCGGGCGGAAGCAGGGACTGGATTCTATGAACGGCGATTTGTCGGTGCGGATGTGAATGCCGATCTTGGTAATGTCACCGTGGAGAAATCGGACCGCGGGGTTGCCTGGGGAAGTCTGCATTGGCAATACCTGGAGGATATCGAAAAGGTGCGGTCGCATCGTGGTACACCACTCAAGCTGGAGAAGACGGTTTACCGTAAAGTGAACTCCAGAGAGGGGCCGTCACTGGAGAAGGTGCGCGGTCGGGTGCGGGTGGGGGATCAGCTGGTTTGCCGGCTTGTGCTGCGTAGTGATCGTGATATGGAGTTCGTCTATCTGAAGGATCAGCGAGGTAGCGGCACCGAACCAGTTGCGGTGTTGTCTCGATATCATTTTCAGGACGGACTGTATTACTACCAGTCGATGCGGGATACGGCGAGTCACTTC
>CAZITS010000182.1:0-8967 GCA_964542185.1 uncultured Pirellulaceae bacterium | reverse complement strand
AGAGCACTTTGTCTGGTCCGCAGCAGGAACTCGCGCGACGCATTTTTACACGGCTCGGTGAGGCGGAAGCGAAAGTTCACGGGACCACATTGGAGAAAGTCCATTTCCATGAAGTAGGTGCTGTCGATTCGATCGCCGATATTGTCGGTGGTGCGATCGGACTTGATGTGCTGGGAGTTGACCGGATCGTCAGTTCGCCCATCCCGACGGGGACTGGTTATGTGACGATTGCCCACGGACGCGTCAGTATCCCGGCACCTGCAACTGCGGAACTGCTGGTTGGCGTGCCGTTGTGCGACAGCGCTGTGACTGCCGAATTAACGACACCCACCGGCGCTGCGATCGTCGCCACGGTTGTAGATGCTTTTGGGCCACTGCCGGCGATGACCATTGAGTCGATCGGGTATGGTGCCGGTTCGCGCGACCTCGAGGAGCAGGCCAATTTAGTGCGTTTGCTCGTCGGAGAGGTAGGTGATGATCAGGAAGCGGATCAGGTCTGGGTACTCGAGACGAATCTGGATGACATCAGCGCGGAGCTAGTGGGGCACTGTACGGCATTGCTTGGTGAAGCGGGCGCATTAGATGTCTACACGACTGCGATTCAGATGAAGAAGAATCGTCCGGGAGTGTTATTGAGTGTCTTGTGTACCGCTGAGCAAATTGCCCGCCTGGAGAAGATCATTTTTCGCGAGACGACTACGCTGGGGATTCGTCGTTGGCCAGCCAGTCGCCACAAGCTGGAGCGTAGTCCCTGTGCGGTGGAGACACCGTGGGGTGAAGTTGCCGGAAAGCTTGCCTTGATGGCCGATGGCAGTCGCAGTTTTTCACCCGAGTTCGAGGCCTGTCGCACTTTGGCGACACAGCATGGGGTCGCACTCAAACAGGTTTACGAGGTGGCGCGACGCTCATTTGAGGATAGCAGTCAGGTTGACGCTGGTCAGTAAGGCCGTCTGCTTGTGTTCCCAGCAGCCTATTGGTTAATCAGCGCCAGCTGGCAGGCTTGTGGCCCCGCGTCGTGGAAGTCACGGTTTGGCGGGGGCCGCGGGCACTTCTTTATGGATGTGTACCCGGCCTCCACGACGGAGTAGCGGAGGCACCACACCGTCGTCGACCAGATCGTTGGCAATCAAGTGGGTAATGGAAGCCCCTTCGGTGCGCACCTGGGCGTTGCCGTTATTCCCAACGAGACAGTGGTCGATTCGTACTCGTGATGCCCCCCCAACGGAAATGCCGCTGCGGCCATTGCCACGGCAGACCAGACCGGTCAGTTGGGCGCCGAATACGCCGTCATGCGCGTTGATTCCGTCGAGCTGGAACCCTTGCACAGTCAGGTCATGGATGACGACGTCGCGGACTTCGTAGAGCGTAATGCCAACAGGGAGTACGGTATGGCTGAGGTCGTGTTCTGTCGGCAGTTTACCGCGGGCAGCGCGGAAGTAGATATTGCCCTTCATCAGGCAGTATTCGAGTTCCTGTAGCTCGGGCAATTTTCCGGATTTGGGCAACGGTTTGCGAACGGCCGGTTTACCATCGAGGTACAGCACGTGAAACGATTTGGCACTGGGTGGAAAGCGGTAGAGGTCGTCCTCGACATGCTGCCAGGCATCTGGGCGGACCGGGCGTGTGCCGTCAAGCGTGGCGCCGTTGCCGACGATTTCGAAAGAAGTTCCGGCGATACCACTATGTTTCGAAGCTTGCAGCGTCAGGCTTTCCCGGTAGGGTTGCTCGGTTTTGGCGAGGACAATACGGTCCCCAGCGCGGGCTAACCGCAGAGCCTGCGCGATGGTCCGTACTGGGCCACCTGCTGCCCCTTTGGATTCCAAGGAGCGGCCATTGCGTACGTCATCTCCTGTCGCGTTGTTGACAAACAAGTCGCCTGCCGAAGCGGCACCTGTCAGTAGCAGCCAGGCGGCAACGAAGTTAAGCCAGCGATGGTGGTGTGCAGGAACAGACCTGCCAACGTGCGATTGGTTCATGGACGCAGTTCCTCGACTGAAACAAATGTCGATACGGTCGCCGTCAACGCGTCCCCCCGGGCCTTGAGGATTGCCTGCTGGCAGCGGACGCCGCGATTGGGATTGGCGATTTCCCACCCGTTGGCGCACTTGCAGTGTGCAGCACTCCAGACCGGTGGGGATTGTGCGCCAAGCCAGCGATCGCGTCAAGAAAAATACTTTGCCAGGCAGGATGTAGCCAGTGTGGGGGGATTGGGTGGCGTTTTTGCAGGCCAGCCAGCACAGCCGGTCAGATCAATAGTCGGCGACCGAGCCGTCCGGGTAGTAGCGGGGGCCCCGCCAGCGGTAGCGATAATTCGGATCTGAGGCGACTTCCAGGAGTGTTTTCTCGTCGACATCAATCCCCAGTCCCGGCCCCTCTGGCAGACTCACATGCCCGTCTTCAGAACGCTTCCAGTGAGGGTGCAGAAAGCGCCCCAGCAGGGCGTTGTCATAGGACTCATGGATCAAGAACAAAGGAATCGAAGCGGTGACGTGAAAACTCGCGGTCATACCCAGGTACGATTGGGTGCAGTGTGGAGCGAGGGGCACGTGAAAAGCTTCCGCGAGTGCGGCAATCTTCTTCATTTGCGTGATGCCACCGGTATAACCGCAGTCGGGTTGCAGGATGTCGATCGCATTTTCGGTCAGGTAGGGAATGACGCCCCAGATTGTGCGGTCGCGTTCGCCGAGCGCCAGGGGAATTCCGATTTGCTGTTTCAGTCGCTTGAAGACTTCGATGTTTCCCGGTACGGCAGGCTCTTCAAGAAAGAGAATGTTCGCAGGTTCAATGCGGGATGCGAACTGGATCAGCGTTGCCGGAGGTACCGCGCTGTGGGCATCGAACATGACTGTGCCCTGTGGACCGAGTCGCTCTCGCGCCTCGTGCACGCGGGTGACCATTTCGTCGATGTCAAAGGGATCGCCAGACTGGGGACGTGGACCGCTGCCAATTTTTACCGCTTTGGCTGATGGGTAGACTCGAATTCGATCTCGAGTGGGGCCACCGAGTAACTGGTAAACGGGAGCGTTCCAGAGTTTGCCTGCAATGTCCCACAACGCCATGTCGATGCCGGCGATACAGTGGACCATGAAGGCGCCCCCGCGCTGGTTGCGTTCGGCGCGGTAGAGCGTTTGCCAGATGTGTTCGATGCGGGTTGGATTCTGGTTGTCGAGTAACGCAAACATCTCGGTGGCCAGCGCGGCCGCAACGCTGGGTACAACTCCCTTGATTTCTCCCCAGCCGAAGAGATCTGTATTGGTCTCGATTTTTACGTAAACACGGTCTCGGCAGATGTGTGGGTGGAGTGCCCGGATGCGGAGTGTCGAGTGCCGATCGGTGGGAGCGGCGACTGGATTTTCACTGGCCGCGGAAAATTCCTGCAGGACTCCAGCGCCGGCCGTAACGAGTCCCAGGGATCCCAGCAACTGGCGACGGGGCAGCGGGCTGGAGTTGGTAAACGGGTGGGTCGAGCGATGCATGGTTCTCTCCTTTTTGAGACAGTGGAAACCGGTTCGCCAGCCTGGCAAACGCCGCGTCTTGGATCGTACCATTTGCTGGGATGAGGTGGTTCCCGGGACCCGCAGGTGGTTGGCAAGTAGACTGATGTTTTTCAGTGCCAACCAGACGCCTGACGTTGCCTGGCTGACCTTGGTCAGGACCTCACTGGTCGTGGGAAAAACGGGTTAGTGCGGCTGGGAACGCGGGCTTTCCGGGGAGACCCACGAATTGCCAAGGTGTCGCCGGTAGGGCAGGATAAGCGATGTCGGTCCGTTACCGGGGATGCCGCTTGGGGACCTGGGGCCACAAGCGGGTCGGCGGGCGGGAATAAAATACCTATTATGGGGGTCTGGTGTAGTGAAATCCAAAAGCGAATTGGGGCATCTTGTCGAACTTATTCATAGCGACAGTAGCCCGGTTGGCATGGACGCGGTATACGTCCATGCCTTGATCCTGGACAAGTTGCAGTCGATTGAACAGCGGCTGGAGGGATTGGAGCGGCAGGAGGCACAGGAACCCGGCTGATCAGCTGCCGGTCGGGTACGTTGTCTGCGGGCTTTACGTCGGCAAAGGGAATTCTGGTTGTTCGAGACTTTATCGAAGAGCTAGAATGGATCACAGGAAGTCAAAGTGGGGGGCTGCCGCCCGCGCGCTGTGTGGGTGCGGATTGGCGCGGCCTGTTCCCGAATGCTGGAGGCACTACGTCAATGCACTTGCTACACCCTCGAACATCGCGCCGGACGGCGATTCAGGCCGGCACCGTAGGATTGCTGGGCCTGGGGATGGAGCATCTTGCCGCTTTGCGCGCTGCGGATGTCACACAAGGTGCCGCGGAGCAACCGAAAGCCCGCTCGGTGATTTATATTTTTCTCTCCGGCGGCCTGGCACAGCACGATAGTTTTGACATGAAGCCGGATGCTCCCGAAGACATCCGTGGCGAGTTCCAGCCGATCGAGACTGCCACCCCCGGGATTCAGATCTGTGAACATCTGCCAATGCTGGCGCAGCGAAGCGAAACATGGGCAATCTGTCGTTCATTGACACATAGTTCGAACGAACACTCCGCGGGCCATCACATCATGCTCACCGGGCGCAGTGACTTGCCGCCCGGTTTTAGTGGGAGCCGTCCTCAGGGGACCGATTGGCCGTCGATCACTGCCATCGCTGGAGAGGTGACGCAGAGTCGCAATAACCTGCCGCCCGTGGCGGTGTTGCCGGAGAAGCTGGTTCATAATTCAGGACGCGTTATTCCCGGCCAGTTTGCGGCGCGGATGGGCGACCGTCGTAACCCCTGGTTTATCGAGGCTTCTTCCTTTCACAATACGAGTTTTGGCGCGTTTCCCGAATACACTTTTGACCATCAAGACCGGGGCAAGCCGGATCCCCGCCAGTATGGGGCGCCGAATCTCTCGCTCCCCCACGGTTTGACGCGTCCGCGATTTGATGGGCGCCTGAAATTATTGCAGCAGTTGGGTGCCCAGCGGCAACAACTCGATCGCCAGGGAGGCGCGGCCAGGAACAGTCGTTTTCGTGAGGCTGCGATTTCGCTGTTAACGGATGAACGGGTGCATCGGGCACTGGATGTCACGCGCGCCGATGACCAGCTTCAGCAACGTTATGGCAAGAACTCTTTTGGCTGGTCTCTTTTGATGGCGCGTCAGCTCGTCGAGCTGGGTGTCAATATGGTGCAGGTGAACCTGGGCAACGACGAGACCTGGGATACGCACGGCAATGCGTTCCCCCACCTTAAAGACAAGCTGCTGCCCCCCACGGACCGCGCTGTCAGTGCATTGCTGGATGATTTGCAGGAACGCGGCATGCTCGACGATACACTGGTTGTCATGGCCGGTGAATTTGGCCGCACACCGAAAATCTCACTGCTGCCCAGTCACTACAAGCTGCCGGGGCGGGATCACTGGGGCGCGGTGCAGACGGTATTTTTTGCTGGCGGCCGTGTACGTGGTGGCCAGGTGATTGGCGCATCGGACAAGCGGGGTGCTTTCCCGTCCGACGCGCCCCAGACGCCGGAACAGCTGGGGGCCACTATTTACGACACTTTGGGGTTACCGCACACCGTTGCCTGGCACGACGAATTCGATCGGCCCCACCATATCTACCACGGCGCTCCGATTGAGGGTCTCACTTGATCCCGGTTGGTCTGCACGGGCGTTTGCACGAATGGTCCGCAGGCCGTGACGCGACGTTTATGGGAGAGACCTGGGTTTATGGCGACTTGGCATCCTTGGATTCTTGGGCGGCCTCGTTCTTCTGCAGTTGTTCCTTGTGGATCCGGGCGACGTCCCACATGTAGCGGTTAATCCCCTTGGTGGTCTTGTGCTTGTCAACCGAATCGAAGATGTACTGACGCGCTAATTTAGGCTTGCCGTGCACCTCGTAGTAGAGTCCCAGGTAGAGCCGGGCATAGAACATGCGGTAAGCCAACTCGGCGGGTTGGGGTGAATCCTGTTCGACTGCCTTGAGCACATCGGCTGGCTGGAGTTGGCCACGAAAAAGGTGGAAGACCTGCATCATGGGAACCCGTCGATCGTTCTTGATCGGCAGGATCGTACTGCGTGCTTTTTCGACGCCTTCGGTGCGGGCCACACACAAATAACGCCAGACCGAGTTTTCCACATCATTGTCGTGAAACGTCTGGTAGAGCTTGAATTGATCGGCGCCCTGTTTGAATTGTCCTGCGTAGTAACAAGCAATGCCGCGTTCCCATTGCCGAGACGCCCGATCCGGACTCAACTCCACGTGTTTGTCAAAGTCTTTGACAGACTCCTTGACCTTGCCAAGACGAAATTGTTCGCGTCCCCTGAGGTAATAGGCGATCGAAATCTTGTCGTCCAGTTTGATCGCGGCGGTGGCCAGACGGACGGATTCACTGGAGTTTCCCTGGGCGGAGGCTTCACCGGCTGCTTGCAACAACTGGGCTGCGGATTTTTCAGCCGCGCTGCCGGTATGAACCCAGCTAACGGTCCCGCCGAGGGTCAGGCAAGCGGCCATGCAGAGTTGCAGATGTGTGTGTGCCATGAAGAGTGATCCCGGAGATAGAGTCAAACAACGTGCTCGTGGCGCGGCACAGCAGGAATGCTGCGATTGGCTGCTGGCCAATAACTGAAATGTATCCGAATGCGGCAGACGACCGCAAACCGCGCAGTTCCTGGTGGGCGATTTCAGGGCCGGACGTCTTACGGCAACCAGTAGTAACTGGGGAAGAGTCGATTACTGGGGTAGTAGTAATACGTGCCGTTTCCATTGGACAGTGGCCGGAGGGTGGTAGTCCGCTGCTGGCTAGCGGGGACGAGGTCCACGTTTTGGACGTAATTCGGGCTTTCCAGTTGCCACGATCGCGCCGCGCGACCGGGAATCTGCGTGATTACCTGGCCGGCCGGCACTTTCAAAGTCAGTGTGGTTGCGGGATTGATGCCAAACGAAACTCGATTTACGGCAATTGTCTGATAGCTGGCAGTGCGGTTGTGAAGGTGCAGTAAACCGGTGCTGGGAGCCGGTTGGCTGCTCAGCTGGGGAGCGTTTTCCGGCGCGGTGGCCTGGGGGGCGTTTTCCGACGCAGGAGCCTCGGTGGCCGGTCCGAGGGCTGGCTTTTCAGCACGCACGGAATCCTGGCGAGTCAAAGATTCCAGTAGCTGACGTTGGCGTTGCACGTGTTCGGTGATCATGTCGTCCAGGTTATCGATATCTTTCCGCAGATCCTCAATCGATTTCGCGTTGCGCGCACTTTGTTCACCGATTGCCTTGAGCGATTGGATGTCGGTTCGCAGAGCTGCGAATTGGGCTTCCAGGCTGGCCGCCAGATCCTGCAGGGGATTTGCTGCCGGGGCCGGTGCTGATTCGCCGGGCGCAGGGATCGGTTGTGGCTCAGGAGCCGCATCGTCCTGGGCGTTGAGTTGGATGGCGGTTAGTAACAACCCGACGGTCAGGGCAGCAGTTTTCAGTTGCATCGTGTTCTCTCCGGCAGCGCGTGTTGACAGGGAGTAAAGCGGATGACCTTCACCCGAGCTGAACGCTGCACCTCCTGGCCGCGCTGTTGCTTCAGTTCCCTGAATTTTACGAGCTGACAGATCGAGGGTTCAAGTGGCCCGAGTGCCAATTGACACCCGGCTGGTGTGGAGCGACACTGACAACCATGCATCGTAGCCGTTACATTTCCCCCTGTTTTCCATTCTCCTCTCACCGGGTCCTGCTAAACCGATGACGATTGCCGGCCCGGAGGGACAAACCTCCCCGTTCACCGACCAGCGGATTGCCTTTGTGGGCAAGTTGGGAGGGATGAGCCGACGAGAAGCACGGCGTTTAGTACGGGAGTGCGGCGGCATACCCGCTGACTCCGGTTTAGACGCGGATTGGGTGATCATTGGGGCCGATGAGTTGCCTCTCGGCGACCATCAGGAATTGCTCGGCGAAGCAGTGCTGGAAGCCGCTGCAACGGGCAAGGTGAGGATCCTTTCGGAGACTCAGTTCTGGGAATCTCTCGGGCTGGTTGATAGTGAGCAGCATCTTGTCCGCCGCTTGTACACTCCTGCTATGCTGGCGGACTTGCTGGATGTGTCGGTAGCCACAGTACGCCGCTGGCATCGCCGCGGGTTGATTTCTCCGATTCGCGAGGTGCATCGACTGCCCTACTTTGATTTTCAGGAAGTGGCCACGGCGCGACACTTGGCGCAACTCCTGGCTGCAGGGGCTTCACCCGCTGCCGTCGAGAGGAAGCTGGAAGAGTTGAGTCGCTATTATCCGGACGTCGAGCGACCTTTGGCGCAACTGGCAGTGATTGTTGAAGGTCAGCAGCTGTTGCTGCGGCAAGGTGAAGGGTTGATTGAGCCGGGTGGTCAGCGGCGGATTGACTTTGAGGCGGCGGATCATCCAGATGTGGACGACGAGGCACCCGCGGTAATCGCTACCACGGTCCCCAGTGACAGTGAGGCCCCGTCAAACGCAATGCTTTCACCTGCCGAGTTGTGTGAGCAGGCAGTTGAGCTGGAGGATACGGGAGAGTTGGCTTTGGCGGCTGAGATGTATCGCGCTGCACTAGTTGCCGGAGGGCCCTGCGCGGAAACCAGTTTTCAGCTAGCGGAATTACTGTATCGGCTGGGCGACCTGCCTGCGGCGCGCGAACGTTACTACATGGCCATCGAACAGAATGAAGATTATGTTGAAGCCCGCGCGAACTTAGGGTGTGTTTTGGCTGAAACCGGGCAGTTGGAACTGGCCATTGCTGCCTTTCAAGGAGCCCTGCAATTTCACGGTGATTTTCCTGATGTGCACTACCATTTGGCGCGCGTGCTGGATGACCTGGGCCGATCGAGCGAAGCCGAAGGGCACTGGTCACGGTTTCTGGAACTGGCGGCCGATAGTCCGTGGGCGGACGAAGCTCGCAGCCGGCTGCAAGGATACGGTGCACCACCAGACGCGAATTAACCTGCTGCTGCTCGGCCCTGCTTGTGTCAGTCG
>CAZITS010000181.1:0-8991 GCA_964542185.1 uncultured Pirellulaceae bacterium | reverse complement strand
CGGATTGGAAGTGGTACTCATCCATGCACGCAACCAGTATGGGTTTTCACGGGAACGCCGAGTCGACGCGGACAACATTGACCTCAATCGCAACTTTCTGTTGCCCGATCAGGCCTACACGGGCACGCCGCAGGGATACCGGGAATTAGAGCCCTTTTTGAATCCGCCAGGCCTGCCTGGATACTGGGACGGCTATCGACTGACGGCCGCTGGCTGGATTCTGCGGCGAGGTATTTCCGCTCTGAAAGAGGCGATTGCCAGCGGACAGTACGATTTTCCCCGCGGCTTGTTTTTCGGTGGCCAGCAGCCCGCAGCGACCGCGCGCGTGGTTCGCCAGCAGAGCGCTGACTGGGTGGGGAAAGCGGCCCGCGTCATACATCTCGATTTGCACAGCGGGTTGGGCAGGTGGGGCCATTGCCGTTTATTGATGCCGGTTGACGAAGTGCGGTTGCGACAGTGGTGTGCAGAATTGTTTGGCGTTTCGCTGCTGGATGGGGCCGAGGCTGAGAAGCGGGTGAGCTATCCTGTTCGGGGGACATTAATCGGATGGTTCAACGACGTTGCCGGTGACTGCGATTATCGGGGCCTGGTTGCCGAATTCGGAACGTATTCCCCGATCCGTGTCTTGGGAGCACTGCGGGCCGAGAATCGTGTTCACCATGCGGCCCGGGGGATACGGGATCTGGGGCAGGCTGCCCGCGACGAGTTGAGGGAGTGTTTTTGTCCCGGTAGCCGACCTTGGCGCACTAACGTGGTACGACAAGGTCTGGAGTTGATCGACAGAGCGATCGCCGGCTGCCTGGATGATGCTCGACAGACGAGCCCGATCCGCTTAGAGTGAATCGGCCAGGCGGGCCGTCGGTGGAATCCGCGGAGCTAACAGGTTTGTGTTGTGATGTCGGCGTTCCGTGGTAGCCAGCGTGCCTGCCCAATGGCGTCACGGATTGGGTTCGTATTTCTACGCCGGGACGTTTCAATTTCAGGATTGTGACACCAAGATGATCTTTGCACGGCCGCTCACATTACTTTCGTCGCTGTGCCTGACCGGGTTCGTTGGGCTGGCCACGTCGTCTCCAGCTGCTGCAGACGACGCGTTTTTTGAACGCCGAGTCCGTCCAGTGCTGGCCGCACACTGCATTTCCTGTCACGGTGCACGTCAGCAAAAAGGAGGGCTGCGACTCGATTCCCGCGCAGCACTACTGCGCGGTGGCGAACGCGGTGCCGCGGTCCGACCCGGTCATCCGGAAGAGAGCCTGTTGCTTCAGGCGGTGACATATCAGGGTGAATTGCAGATGCCTCCGGACGGTCCGTTACCGCCCAGTGTGGTGGCTGCACTCCAACGTTGGATCAAAGAAGGGGCTGCCTGGCCTGCAGTGGACGGTGAACGACTTTCGGCGGACTCCGCAGTTCGTTGGCACTGGGCTTTTCAAAAAGTGCGTTCCACCGTGCCACCCCAGGAGGTTGCCGGAGACTGGTCGCGTAATCCCATCGATCGGTTTGTGCAGTGGCGGCAACAGGGGCGCGGTTTGCAGCCTTCGCAACTCGCTGATCCCAGAACGCTCGTGCGGCGTCTGTCATTCGATCTGCTAGGCCTGCCGCCCACTCCCACGCAGGTCGAGGATCTGGTGAACGATCTTCGCCCCGATCGGCTGTCGCGACTTGTTGACCGCTGGTTGGCTTCTCCGCAATACGGTGAACGCTGGGCCCGGCACTGGCTGGATGTGGCGCGCTATGCCGACAACAAGGGTTACGTGTTTTTCGAAGACCAGTCATTTCCCTGGGCCTACACGTACCGCGACTACGTCGTGGACGCGTTTAATCGGGATCTGCCCTACGACCAGTTTGTCAGGCAGCAATTGGCGGCCGATCAATTGGATCTGGGATCGGACCGCCGGCCGCTGGCGGCGATGGGGTTTCTGACACTGGGTGGTCATTTCATGAACAATATCCACGATATTGTCGATGACCGCATCGACGTGGTATCACGCGGTTTGTTGGGGCTGACAGTGACCTGTTCGAGGTGCCATGACCACAAATACGACCCAATTTCCCAGGCCGATTACTACTCCCTTTATGGCGTTTTCCGCAGTTCCTATGAGCCGACCACGCCCCCATTATTTGCACCACCTCCGCAAACCGCGGAGTACGAAAAATTCAAGGTGGAAATGGAAAGTCGGGACCAGCAATTGCGGGAATTTGTGGAGGCCAAGCACCGTGACCTGGTAACCACCACGCGGCAGCGCATGGACGAGTACCTGATCGCAGTGCACAAAACACGCGGTCAGCCGCCCACCGATAATTTCATGTTGCTGACCGACACAGGGGCAATCAATCCCGCCATGTTGTTGCGCTGGCAGGCATATCTGGGAAAGACAATTCAACACACCCATCCCGTTTGGCATCCCTGGCAGGCGCTCTCTGCTTTGCCGGAAGTCGAATTTCCCAGGGCGGCGACGGCATTGCTGGCACGCTGGCGAGGTGCCCCGGGCGGGTTGTCGGTCAATCCGCTTGTCCTGAAGACGCTCGACCCAATGCCCGCGTCGATCGAGGGAGTTGCGAGGTCGTATGGTCGCTTGTTCAAACAGATCAACCAGCAGTGGCGGACCGAATTGCAGCAGGCGATAGACGCGGAGAAGCCACAACCGGCTGCTTTGCCTGATCCGCATGCTGAGCAAGTGCGTGACGAGCTTTATGGCAAGCACTCGCCGGTAATGGTGCCGCCTATTTTTGGTTGGGGATTTATCACATTATTCCCTGACCGCGGCACCCAGGGAGAATACAAGAAACGGCTCAAGGCAGTCGAGGAATGGTCTCGAAAAGGGGAAGGGGCTCCGCCCCGGGCGATGGTACTGTTGGACCGGGAACTCCCCTTTCAACCACGGATTTTCCAGCGTGGAAACCCCAACCGTTTGGGACGGTCAGTGCCTCGTCGATTCCTGGATTTTCTATCACCAGAGGGTCAGACATTCGCCCGGGGCAGTGGACGAAAAGAACTCGCCGAAGCCATCGTCGCCAAGGACAACCCCCTGACAGCGAGGGTTCTGGTCAACCGGATTTGGCAGCACCACTTTGGGCAGGGCCTGGTCACGACGGCAAGCGATTTTGGCACGCGCAGCGTGCCTCCATCCCACCCGGAGTTGCTGGACTTCCTGGCGACAGAATTTGTGGGAGGGGACTGGTCGATCAAGCGGTTGCATCGCCAGATTCTCAGTTCTGCGACCTATTTGCAGGCGAGCGATGACCGGCCAGTTGCCGCGCAGCTGGACCCAGAGAATCGGCTGCTGTGGAAGATGAATCGTCGCCGGCTGGGTTTTGAAGCGACTCGGGACTCGCTCGTTGCTGTCTCCGCTGGGCTTGATTTTCAGATGGGTGGGCCTGCCGTCGAATTGTTGAAGCCAGGATTTGTTCCCCGCCGAACACTGTACGGTTTCATCAATCGCATGGATGTCGACCCCTTGTTGACGACTTTTGATTTCCCCAACCCGGCAGCGACCAGTGGGCAGCGAGAGACAACCACGGTGGCACCACAATCACTTTATCTGATGAATAATGCATTTGTGGAGGAGGCGGCCCGTCGCCTGGTGCAGCGCGCGGAAGTAGCTGGCGCCGCGGCGACTGAGGAACGATTGCAGCGACTCTATGCTTTGCTGTTTGCGAGACCAGCGAGTTCGCAGGAGATGGAACTGGCCCAGGAGTTCCTGGGTGAAGCGGTGAATCTCGAGAAGTGGACACGTTATGCACAGGCATTGCTGATGGGCAACGAGTTTGTCTTTCTGGACTGAATGACGATGAGGTATGTCGATGAATGAGCCAGCAAACCAGCGACATCTGCAGAACGCACCGGTCACCTGGACACGGCGCGAACTGCTCCGTCGCAGCGGTACGGGACTGGGGGCTTTGGCCCTGTCGACGATGTTGGCCGAAGAGCAGGCCGACGGTGCAGCGCGTGACGCACTGGAGCCGCGCGCTCCACACTTTTCAGCGCCAGCCCGGCAGGTGGTTCACCTGTTCATGAACGGCGGACCTTCTCAGGTTGATACGTTTGATCCCAAGCCAGCGCTGGCGAAGTGGCATGGCCGTTCGTTGGAATCGGCGAACCTCCGCACCGAGAGGCGGACGGGGGGCGCGATGCGGTCACCCTACGTGTTTCGGCCTCGAGGGGAATCTGGGATCGAGGTGAGTGACTTGTTTTCAGAAACGGCTCGGCACATCGATGACATGGCGATCATCCGCTCGATGCACGCCGAGGTTCCCAATCACGAACCCTCGTTGATGCTGATGAATTGTGGTGATGGAAACTTACCACGACCTTCCATGGGGGCCTGGGTCAACTATGGGTTGGGGAGCGAAAACCGCAGTCTGCCCGGTTTCATTGCGATGTGCCCGGGCGGGTACCCAATCGTGGCGACCCGCAACTGGCGATCGGCATTTCTGCCAGGCGCCTACCAGGGGACGTACATCGATACCAGGCACACGGATCTGGAGAAGTTGATCGCCAATATCCGTAATGGTGGCCAATCACATACTGAACAGGCAAAGCAAATGCGTTTGTTGCGGGCCCTCAACGAACTGCATTTGCAGAAACGTCAGGACGATGCGGCGCTGGATGCGCGGATCCAGACGTTTGAACTGGCCTTCCGTATGCAAACTGAGGCTTCCGAGGCGTTTGATCTGGCCAGAGAAAGCCAGTCCACGCGGGATCTCTACGGGGATACACAGCATGGACGCCAGCTGCTGATAACACGACGTTTATTGGAACGGGGCGTTCGGTTTATCCAGGTCTGGTCCGGTGCTGGCCAGCCATGGGATACGCACGACGGACTGGAGAAGCGGCATCGCGAATTGGCTGGTCAATGGGATGGCCCCATTAGTGCATTTTTGACGGACCTCAAGCAGCGCGGGCTGTTTGAAAGTACGCTCGTGTTGTGGGGCGGGGAATTTGGTCGGACGCCGACCGCTGAAATGCCAGCGCTCAACGGTCGCGATCATAATCACTACGGTTTCACGTGCTGGCTGGCCGGCGGAGGCGTCCGGGGCGGCACGGTCTACGGGGCAACAGACGAATTTGGGTTTCGGGCCACGGAAAATCCGGTCCACGTCCACGATCTACACGCGACCATGCTGCACCTGCTGGGTTTTGATCACAAACGTCTTACTTATCGCTATGCGGGGCGCGATTTTCGTTTGACGGATGTCGGTGGCCGCGTGATTCACGACTTGCTGGGTTAGGCGAGCGATGGCCTGCTCGCCCAGGTGCGCTACGGTCAACTTGCTCGCACCTGTGGGGCCCTGGCAGGAGCTTCAGGTCATGGTGGTCATCCCGGTTGCTTGCTCGGGAAGACAGTTCAGGGATACCGGTAACCCGGAGGCGATGGATTCGCGGGCAGCCAGGCAGAGTCGAACGGACCAGCGTCCGTCAGTGCCGCTACAGAAGACGGGGCTGTGGTTGCGGATCGCGTGTACCACGGATTCGATTTCATCCGCCAAGTCCCGCTGCACCGCATGAGTTTGCCTGGGCAAACACGGACACCGGATCACCGGCCGATGAAAGGTACCAGCGGGCCAGATCGAAGAAGTGAATCGGTTCTTCCAGGATCCAGTTGCCAACGCGATTCTGATCGTGGCGCCAGCCCGTCGACCCGGGGCGATAGGGAAACCGTGCCAGTTCAATCAGGACGTGGCGTGGCTGGCCGATTTTGCCCGCGTCAATCAGTTCTTTTGCGCGGCCCCAGAGCGGCGAGAGACAGAGTTCATGCCCAACGGCCAGAATTGCCTGGGCCTCGTGGGCTAGCGTGAGAAGCTGATCGCACTAATCGATTTGTAGCGCCAGAGGTTTTTCCATCAACAGCTGCTTGCTGGACTGCAGGATGGCAGAACCCATTTCAAAATGCAGGTGATTGGGAACGACGACAGCGATCAACTCGATGTCTTCACGCTCGGTGAGACGGCGCCAGTCGCTGTAGATGTCAGAGTTTGGATGCGCTTGCCGAGCGGCCTCCCGAGTGGCTGAGGATTGGGCGGCCACAGCAGCCAGCGACGTGAGCGGTGAAGCTGCGATGCTGCGGGCGTAGTGCTGGCCGAACAAGCCGTATCCGATCAGGCCTATTTTCAGGGGTAGGGGCTGGACCCCCTTTGTTCTCCAGAGGTTGTCGAGATGAATGTGGGTCACTGGTGTCGGACTGTGGGTTGCGCGCGGCCACTGCGCATGCCACCATGCCGGGAGGCAGCTGGTATGATACCCGTGTTCTGTTTGATCGACACCGAGGATCACAAGGAGGAATTGATGTACGGTGAAATCCGCCAGGGCCTGGCCGAGACGTTGAAGGAAATTCGCTCGGAAGGGCTCTACAAAGCTGAACGGGTGATTACGACTGCCCAGGGTCCGCAGATCGAGGTTTCCGGGGGGCAGCAGGTACTCAATTTTTGCGCCAATAATTACCTGGGTCTGGCAGAGCATTCTGAAGTCGTTGCTGCGGCACATGCCGCCCTTGATCGTTGGGGTTATGGCCTCTCGTCGGTCCGTTTTATTTGTGGAACGCAGCAGATTCACCGCGATCTGGAGACGAGCCTCAGCGCGTTCCTGGGCACCGAGGATACGATCCTTTACACCTCGTGTTTTGATGCGAATGGCGGGTTATTTGAGACGCTCCTTTCCGATGAGGATGCAGTTATTTCTGACGCGCTGAATCATGCCAGCATCATCGACGGGATTCGTCTTTGTAAAGCGCAACGGTTTCGTTACGAAAATAACGACATGCAGGATCTCGCGGCAAAGTTGCGTGAGGCCCAGGGAGCCCGACGTCGCCTGATTGCCACCGATGGCGTATTTTCGATGGACGGTTCGCTGGCGAACTTGCCGGAAATTTGCGATTTGGCGGACCGCTATGAAGCGCTGGTCATGGTGGACGACTCACACGCTGTGGGGTTCATGGGGCAACGCGGGCGCGGTACGCCTGAGCATCACGGAGTTTCCGATCGTGTGGACATTCTGACCGGAACGTTAGGGAAAGCGTTGGGCGGTGCCAGTGGCGGTTACACGAGTGGTCGCGCCGAGGTGGTCGAGCTGCTCCGGCAAAGATCACGACCGTACTTGTTTTCCAACTCGCTGGCTCCGCCGATCGTAGCCGCCTCGCTGAAAGCGATTGAGTTGCTGTCCGCGTCAACGACGTTACGCGATCGACTGGCGAGCCATACGCAGTATTTTCGAGAGCAGATGAGCGGTGTGGGATTGGAAGTCTTGCCTGGTGAACACCCGATCGTTCCGATTATGCTCGGAGATGCAACGCTGGCATCCAGGATGGCGGACCACATGCTGGAGAGAGGTGTTTACGTAATCGGGTTCTCTTTCCCTGTGGTACCGCGCGGAACCGCTCGAATTCGGACTCAGTTGTCCGCGGCGCATCGCGCGGAAGACCTGGACTTTGCAGTCGCACAGTTTACCGCGGTCAAGAATGAGCTCGGTATCTCCTGACGGGGTGTTTCGTTTGATCCGTTGTGTGGCTGGCGGTGGGTCACACCGGCGGTACCACCTGGTTCGACCAGATGGTGTCACGTTCAAAGGGGAACATCGGTTTGCGCCGGTGCTGGAAGTTCAGAGATTCCATGTCGGCGGTCGTACAACCCGCTGTGTCGACGCGGATCAAATGCGGGCAGATGGGGGCGTAAGCGGCGACGGGTGCGTTGACGCCTTTGGCCACCAGCAGCTGGAACGCACTGGGGTCGATGTTGCAGCTGATCAGTTGTTGCAGACTGAAAGGTGGCATCCTTTCGCTGGTCAGCATCACTGTCAGGCCATGGTCGGATTGCACAATGGCGGTAGGTCCCTGGTCGCAATCGGTCAGGCCACCATGCCGAGCCTGCGGTTCGGTGAATTTCCCGTCGTGGAGGCTGACGACCTTGAATTCAGCAGCCAGCGGTGCGCCGTGCTGTTGGTCGGTCTTACCACCCAGCTTCATCTGTAGACGTGCCTCCGGACCGGCAGCGATCGCCTGCTGGACGCTCTCGGGGTCGTAGAGACAGACAAAGCTGGCGGGGATCTGGCGCCGCCAGATCTCGTGTGCCAGCAGGGTGGAATCGGCGGGTGAGCCGCCACCCACGTTATCGCCCATATCGAGCAGGCAGACCGGTCCGTTGAGGGTGACGGCGCGGTCCAGTGCATCACCCGGTTCGATCATCTGGCCCAGGTATTCGTCGCGGTGAGACCACAGATACTCACCGAGTTCTGCGGCAAGTTGCTGTGCCAGGGGTAAATTCTGGTCGGTCACTACAATGGCTGACGAGCCCATTTCCGCGACGTCAGCATAGGGAAATCCCAGCATGATGCTATTGCTCAGAACGGCTTGATCGGAACACATCCGGTCTGCCAGTTCATAGAGCGGGCGGAGTTGCGGTTCACTGGTCAACTGCCGTTCAATGTTGATTGCCAGAGGAGGCAGACAGGCCGCCATCGTCGGCCGGACTTCACCGCGCAGGGTACGAGCCATCAACCTGGCAGCTTCCAGGCCGCGAGCGCGTTGATCGAGATGGGGATTGGAACGGTAGGAGATCAACGCGTCGCAGGCATGGACCATCTCGGGGGACAGGTTGCCGTGTGGGTCCAGTGTTGCGATCAAGGGGACTTCCAGACCGAGGTGGGCCCGGACCACGGAGAGCCAATGGCCGTCGGCGTCGGGATATTCCTCACTGACAGTAGCGCCGTGTGGCGCCAGCAGCCATCCGTCGAGAGGGCCGTGCTCGGCAAGCGTTTTCTCGATGGCGGCGAAGAGGCGGCTCAACAACTGGTCAAATGTTTCTGCTGTGATCGTCCCGTAGGGCGTTGCCCGGCCGGCAAAGACTCCTATCGGTTCGATGTCGGCAGCTTCCAGGCCCTCAAAGAAGCCACCCACTTCATGGTGGGATGACCCGATGTGGGTTCTCACCTGATCACCTTCAAACAACCAGCTTTGCTCGAAGTGTTCCAGATGCGTGGGTTGCGAAATAAAAGTGTTGGAT
>CAZITS010000180.1:0-8994 GCA_964542185.1 uncultured Pirellulaceae bacterium | reverse complement strand
AAAAGGGTACGCGCGCAATGTCGGCAAGGTCCAGCCGGGAACCGAGTGGCCGCAGCGGGCCCGCGGCTGGATCCGCGTGATGTACACCGATGTGTTGTTGACCATGGTGGTTTATACCGCGAGCACCATCTGTTTCTATCTGCTAGGGGCGGCCATTTTGCACCGCAACGCCCTGCTGCCGGATGGCCTCGAGACGCTAGTGGTTTTGCGTGACATGTACACCGAGAGCATGGCCGACTGGGCCGCCACCCTGTTTGTGGTGGGAGGCTTCTTCGTCCTCTTCAGCACCGTGCTGGCTGGCACCGCGGGCTTCTCACGTCTCCTGACCGACGCGCTGGGCATTGTCGGCGTGGTGAATGCAAAACATTATCCCACCCGCCTGCGATTCATCCGCATCTTTACGGTAGTGATGCTGGTGATGTTCTCGATCGCTTACTGGCTGTTCGAAAACCCACCCCAGATGCTGGCCATCACCAGCAGCCTGATCGCCGCCGTGATGTACCCTATCCTGGGCCTGGGCGCACTCTATTTGCGTTACCGACGCGTCGATCCTCGTATTGCCCCCGGCAGCTGGACAACAGCCTGGCTGTGGATTTGTGGCCTGGGCCTGGCCGTCATCTCACCGGGCGGGATTCTACTGACGCTGGCCATCAAGTTTGGGTGGATCTCA
Organism: uncultured Pirellulaceae bacterium; assembly: GCA_964542185.1. Classification (GTDB taxonomy): domain Bacteria; phylum Planctomycetota; class Planctomycetia; order Pirellulales; family Pirellulaceae; genus UBA9264. The sequence continues at coordinate 8,324 of CAZITS010000180.1, read as the reverse complement.
ATTGGCGGCTAACCAGGGTGACTTCGCTGGTAACCGCAACCGGTCAGGGATCAGTGGCCGCCTGCAAGGCCGGCGCTGGCTCCGGCAGCGGCGGTAGACCTTCCTCCAGCACACCGCGCGCCCGCCGCCACAACAACAGGCCCTCCACCATCATCCAGGCCTGCAGCGCCAGATTGCCCAGACCAATCGCACCCAGCAGATAGTTTTTTTGCTCGGCAGCCAGCCAACCGCTGTTCGTATTGAATAGCTGCCAACTGAGGGCCCAGGCCGGCATCAGCAACATCACGGCCATCGGGCCGGCGGCAAACCAGACAGGCAAGTTGCGCCGCCAGAGATAAAACACGATCACCATAAATGCCAGACCGGCCAGCAACTGATTGGTGGCGCCAAACAGCGGCCACAAGATCAAGCCCCCCGTACCAACCCCTTTGGGACCGGGCACCATCGCCATCGCCGCCCCCAGCGCAACCGCCAGGCCAGTGGCTGCGTACTTGTTGGTTAGCGGAGTGATTTTCAGAGTGGTGGTCAGTTCTTGCAGCACGTAACGCTGCAGACGCGTCGCCGTATCGAGCGTGGTCGCGGCGAAACTGGCGACGAGCACCGCAATGATCCCGACTGCCAGCTCGCGGGCAATCCCTAGCGAACTGACAAAATTGGCACCGCCATCGACGAATGCGCCTACCTTTTGGCCCAGACCGAAAGTGGCCCAGGAGCCGTTCGGATCGTACTTGGTATGCCACGCGTCCAGGCCGGTCAGCATTTCACCCTCTGCGGCACCGTTGGACACACCCATGCCCACCCCCGCACAACAGGCCAGGATAACGATCACTGCCAGCGCCCCCTCCAACAACATCGCGCCGTAACCGACGTATTGGGCATCGGTCTCCGTTGCCACCTGCTTGCTGGAAGTGCCACTGCTGACGAGACAATGAAACCCGCTGATCGCACCGCAGGCAATCGTGATGAACAAGAACGGCATGATCGGTGGAGCTCCGGCCGGCGGTTGCTCAGCAACCATCGGTGCACTGGCCACCAGGTCCGCTTTCCCACTTACACTGGCGATCAGCAAGCCGCCGACCAGCAAGGCCAAGGCAACCATCAGTTGGTGGCTGTTGATGAAGTCGCGTGGTTGCAACAACGTCCAGACCGGCAGCACCGAGGCGATGAAGCAGTAGGTCATCAGGACGAGTGTCCAGACCACCACCGGATTGCCCACCGGCAAGGAAATCGGCAGGTAATAGACGCCGACGTAAATCCCCAGGTAAAGTAGCCCCAAAGCGACCAACGAGGGGACCAACAGGCCGCCCCCTTTGCGGTAAACCCAGAAACCGACTGCGACAGCAATCGGAATCTCAATCCAGACCGAAAGCACGGACTCCGGATACAACTTGAAGATGGTGGCAATCACCAAACCAAAGATAGCCAGCACGACGGTCAGGGCCAGCGCCAGAATCAGCAAGAACATCATCCGAGCTCGAGGCGAGATCAGCCGGCCGGCCACTTCACCGATCGTCTGTCCGCGGTTTCGCAAGCTGACCACCAGCGCACCAAAATCGTGGACTGCGCCAAAGAAAATCGACCCCAACACAACCCACAACAATGCCGGCAACCACCCCCAGAACACGGCAATCGCAGGACCCACGATCGGTCCCGTACCCGCGATACTGGTGAAATGGTGGCCAAAGATGACCTCTTTTTTGGTCGGAATGAAATCGACATCGTCCCGCAGTTGCTGGCTGGGAACGAGCGCATCGGCATCCAGCCCAAAAATTCGCCGGGCCAACCAGCGCCCATAAGTGTGGTAGGCAACAATAAATCCGACAAAGGACAATACCGCGACCAGAAGCGTAATCATGAGCGGACCTCGGCGACGTGGAGGGGCGACGTGGAGGCAGCACTCGCCCAGACATTAGCGGTCCTATTGTATACGCCATCCAGGCAGACGCGACAGGCGCCAGCGCGGTGGACTTCCCCCTGTGCCATCCTATAATGGCCGCCATTGTGATCGCGTAAACAGGGCGTGCCAGGTGTCGGCGGCCCCTGCGACTTGCCAGACATCACGCGCGGTTTCCCGCGGAAGCACGCGTCAGCAACTCAGTTGAGGGGAAACGGGAAGTGCCAGAACACGTCGTCATTATTGGAAGTGGTCCCGCCGGTTTCTCGGCAGCCATCTACGCCGCCCGCGCCAGTCTCAAACCTCTGCTGTTCGAAGGGACAGCGACTCCCGAAATGATCCCCTTGGGACAATTGGCCTTCACCACAGAAGTGGAAAATTACGCCGGTTTCCCGGCAGGCAATGTGCGTGCTTTCGTGGAAAGCGCGGTCGATCAGGACCGCCACTGGAACCTGCCCCCAGCGGCAGAACACGAGCGCGACGGCCAACCGCACTACGCGGTTCAGGGTGTCGAGTTGATGGAACTGATGAAGCAACAGGCGCTCAACTTTGGCACCCGCGTGGTCGGTGAGGACATTGCGGAAGTCGACTTCTCCGGAAAACCGCTGAAAGTGATTACCGCCGGTGGCGAAACCGTGGAAAGCCATACCGTGATCGTGGCAACAGGCGCACGTGCCAACTACCTGGGACTGCCCTCGGAAGAAAACTTCAAGAATCGTGGCGTCAGTGCCTGTGCGGTCTGCGATGGTGCCCTGCCACGGTTCCGAGATCAGCCATTGGTCGTGGTCGGAGGCGGCGATTCGGCTGTCGAAGAAGCCACCTACCTGGCCAAGTTTGCCAGCACCGTCCATCTGGTCCACCGCCGCGACCAACTGCGGGCCTCCCAGATCATGCAAGAGCGGGCAATGGAAGATCCAAAAATCGACATCGTCTGGAATCACACCATCGACGAGGTGCTGGGCAGCGATGCCGACGGAGTCACCGCAGTACGGCTCAAGAGCACGGTCGATGACTCTAGCCGCGAACTACCGGCGGGCGGCATGTTTCTGGCGATCGGCCACACCCCCAACACCGATTTTCTCAAGGGACAACTGGAGATGAACGAGGAAGGTTACATCCAGTGGTCCCAGGCCTTCCGTACGTCAACCAGTGTGGATGGTGTGTTCGCAGCGGGCGATGTGGCAGACGACTATTACCGGCAGGCGATCACTTCATCAGGTACGGGTTGTATGGCCGCCCTCGACGCAGAACGCTGGCTGGCTGCCAACGGACTGTAAGCAAACGCCGCTGTGGGTGAGTCTCCGACCTGAGCAGTGGTATCTCCCCGGGGGTATCTTCCCAAGGCATCTGCTAGGGACCGGTTTTCAGTTCCAGCGGGCTGAGTTTTCCCTCGTTGGAAATCTGAAAGACCGCTTTGGCGCGGGGATCCACCACCAGCAGTTGCTTTCCCTGCCAGGCCAAACCGACCGGGTTGACCAGCGGTTTCCCCTGAACCCAGGCTTGCGGCTTGCCATCGGCGGGAACTTTCCAGATCGTCTTCTTGTAGCCATCGGCGACGTAGGCGGTACCCGCTGGATCAATCACGACGGTATGCGGAAAACTGAACGTTCCCTCGTCGACAATCGTCTGCGGCTTGTACTCGGCATCAAACCGCAATAACTTGCGACCCGAAATTACCCACAGCCGTTGTTCGGAATCCAAGGCCAGTCCACGCGGCGCATTGACGCGCACCAGACGTTCGGGGGCACCACCTGCCGCGGGTACTTTCCAGATATGGCCCGGGCGTTCCAGGTCGGCCACCAGTACATTGCCCTCGCGGTCAATCGCCATGTCCATCGGCATACCAATGCCAAAGTCTTCTTTCTTCTGGCGCGTCAGCCCAGTGGTCTTGCCAGCGTCGTCAAGGCGATAGACCTCCCGCGCACCGGTGTCACCCGCCAGCACTTTTCCCTGGGCATCGATCTCAACGCAGCGGACACGGTTGAGCGGCGTACGGAAACGGCGCGAACCAAACGAAAACAAGGACAATTTCTGCTCTTTGATCTGCCACACACAATGGCCATTCAAATCCGCCACGAAGATCCCCTGCTGTGGCGCAACCGCGATCGAAATCGGGTAGACCAATGCCGTGGGCCGCGGCTCAGGCTTGTCTGCCGGTGGCTGTTCCTGCGCCTCACTGGCACCGCACCAGGTCAAACCTGCCATCAACGTTCCCAGAATCACCATTCTTGTTAACAGGTCGCCCATCTGAACTCCACCCTCTACGAACCCAGGAAATCGCTCACACACCGCCTCAAAAACTACCCAGCTTGCAGGGCCATCCGCAACCCCGCTCTGCCATTATTCGCCAAAAGTTTCTGACAAATCCCGCAGGTAGTCCAGCGCTTCCTCCAGTTCGCTCGCCTCCACTCCCGCCTGTCGGCCGTCACGATCGCAGCGCGCCAGCAGCATCAGTTCTTCGTAGTTTTCCGACTCGCGCAACCGCCGATGAGCGCGTTTACCGATCGTTCCATCCAACACCTGGTGCGCCACCATATGATATTCGATGAGCCATGCGGTGCGTTCCGTAATCAAGCCGTGCAGCGTCTCCAGCGCAACCGCCACGTGATCCGCGCGATCAATCCCCTTGCCCACGTCATGTAACAAGGCGGCCAACAGAAACTCTTCGTCGTACGGCAACTCGTCGCACGCCAGGTCAAAAACCTGCAAACTGTGATAGAGAGCATCTCCCTCCGGGTGATACTGGCGACTCTGCTGTACGTTTTCCAAAGGTAACAACAACGCCTCAAAAACCTGATACGGGTCCAGCTGGTCATTCAGATCGGCCAGCTCTTGCTCCAACTCGAGACCTTCATATTCGTGTTGGAGCAACTGTTCGAGTTCCGCGACGCTGGCACGCTCCATCGGCTTGCCCGTAATCGAACTCTTGGAGACATGATGCGCCTGGTCCGCCGCGTAAACGGTCATTTCAAACGGAAAGCGGCCCCGCACGTGCAAATGCGTAAACACACGTGTCTGCCCCTGTTTGTGCACCCTTTTCCGCTCCAGGTCCAGAACACAACCTTCCTCCTGGAGCGCCAGTACCACCGCCTCGACACTGTTGGAAAACAGGTGCAGGTCGATATCGGATCCCTGTCGGACATGCCCGGTCAAGACACTGCCAATCAGCCGCGGTTTGAACGACCTTAAGAGCCGCATCATGCGCAGCGCTTCCAAACGCATGTCTTGCAAGTCCTGGGTACGTTGCTGGCCCTCGTAAAGTCGGGCCAGCGCTTGCACCTCGTCCCGAATCTCCGCGTTGCTGGGTAAATCAGCCGGCTTGACCCACCCTTTGTGGACCTTCCTGGCTGCTTTGAGTTTGGCGCGGAGGTATTCGGACTCCTGTCGCCGATACAGCAAGCAGGCGGCTTCCCAGGTAATCTGCCGCCTCAATCTGGAAACACTCATGAACGTGCGCCGAGCAGGCCAGGCGTCGCCACTGGCCAGGGAACGAGAACACCGCGGACAGCTGCAAGTATAGGCACCGCTATTTCGCAGCTTCAAGTCCCAGCTGCCACGCCGCATCAGCACCAGCCCATTGGCAGATCCAGCTGCCCGCGACCAGGCTCGGCGTCGTGGCCGCAGCCTCTGACTGGCATGGACCTTTGCAGACATGCTCAGATAAACTAGCGGCCCCGCGCGGGATCCAGGGGACGGGTGCAACCGCGCGGGCAACCGATTCACACCAGACAAGTTGTTCCTACGACGCTGACACATCAGCAACGAAAGCTGCTATGGAAATGGACAAACTCGTCGCGCTCTGTAAACGGCGCGGATTCTTGTTTCAATCGAGCGAGATCTACGGCGGACTCAATGGATTCTGGGATTATGGTCCCTTGGGTGTCGAGCTCAAACGCAATGTCAAGGAAGCCTGGTGGCGGGATATGGTCACTGGGCACGACGACTTGAGCGTACCTGCAGGGGGTCCATCAACCTTTGAAATGACCGGACTGGATTGCACGATCATCATGCATCCCCAGGTCTGGAAGTGTTCCGGCCATTACGATCTGTTCCACGACTTCATGGTGGATTGCCGTGAATCAAAACGTCGCTACCGGTTTGACCAGATACGCGGTCGCTGGGCAGAAGCCAAGGGACAACGCATCTTTGTCACCACTGCCGTCGCTGTCTCTGAAGAACAAGCCGATGTGCAACGCCGGGCGCTGAAATATTTCAACCTGCGTGCCAAAGACGCGGACAGCATTACCTGGGAAGGCGATTTCCAACCGCTCCCGGAAATCGACGAACCTACTCAGGTTCTGGCACCCGATGCACGTGCCCTGGATACCTTGACCGCGCCCCGTGAATTCAACCTGATGTTCAAAACGACGGTCGGTGCGCTGGGAGGGGAAGAGGATGCCGCCTTCCTGCGTCCAGAAACCGCTCAGGGCATCTTCGTCAACTTCAAGAATGTGCTCGACAGTACACGTGTCAAGATTCCCTTTGGCATCGCCCAAACCGGCAAGAGTTTCCGTAACGAAATTACACCGCGCAACTTTACCTTCCGGTCGCGCGAATTCGAACAAATGGAAATTGAGTTCTTCTGCCACCCGGACACCTCCCACCAGTGGTATCAGTACTGGCGGGATCGCCGCATGCAGTGGTACACCTCGCTGGGACTTTCCAACGAGCGTTTACAGTTACGCGAACACGATACAGACGAATTGAGTCACTACTCAACCGGAACCGCAGATATCGAGTACGCTTTCCCCTTCCTGCCACCCGGTGAATTCGGCGAGCTCGAAGGGATTGCCCATCGCGGCGACTTCGATCTGCGCAGCCACATGGAAGGCAAACTCGACGAGAAAACGAATCCTCTGCAGGTCGCGTTGGGCCCGGATGGGAAACCCAAGTGGCGTGGCAGCGGCAAAGATCTGACGTACTTCGATGACGAGGCCTGGGAACGCGAAAAAGGTGAACTGGGGCTCAAGTCGTTCAAAGAATACCTCAAACAACGAAAGTCTGAACCGCATCCCGGTGCACCTTTCCAATACGTACCCCATGTGATTGAGCCCTCCGCTGGCGCCGATCGCGCCACCCTGGCGTTTCTCTGTGAAGCCTACACGGAAGACGAAGTCCCGGACGAAAAAGGAAAGCTGCAGACCCGTACTGTGATGCGGTTTCATCCACGGCTGGCACCGATCAAATGTGCGGTCTTTCCGCTGGTGCGGAAAGATGGCCTGCCAGAAGTGGCGCGCGACCTGTATCGAACACTCAAGGCCCAGATGCCCGTGTTCTACGACGAAAAGGGAGCGGTGGGCCGGCGTTACCGGCGGCAGGATGAAATCGGTACCCCCTATTGTCTGACCGTAGATGGCCAGACGCTGGAAGATCAGACTGTGACGCTCCGGGATCGCGACTCCCTGGAACAATGCCGCATCCCACTTGACGATTGCCTCGCGGAGCTGCGACAACGTATCGGCTAACGGTGAGCAGGACAGCAGATTCCCCAGCAGCCCACGGGACGGGCGCATGCCAGGGAAGCTGTGCTGGACGGATACCGTCGGTCGCAGTCGGCCCAGTAGACAACCCCTGGGAAATTTCCGCGCGATGAACAAACGCTTGCCGCTCTGCCTGTTTGCCACCGCAGTTGTGATCGCGCAGCAGATCCCCTGGACCGTGGGGCGCGCACCTGGGTGAGCCGGCGTCTGCGGCGGCCGGGTGTCTGCCTTCGTATCCAGACCAGCGGAGCAAACTGCCACACCGCAGAAGTCCGCCGTACTGAACAGCAGTTCCTCGCGGCGCTTAGACGGTATCTCCCCTGGCAACCGCCCGCCGCGCCATCCAGAGCAGCGCCGGCGAGGCAACGAAAATGGAACTGTACGTCCCCACCATGACACCGACGACCAGGGCAAAGGCGAAGCCATGGATCCCGGCGCCACCCAATGCGTAGAGGGTCACCACCACAAACAAGGTGGTCAGCGAGGTCAATAGCGTACGCCCCAGCGTCTGGTTAATGCTGGTGTTAATCATAACGTCGGTGATCGAGGGGCTCTTGCCTCGCACCTCGCGAATCCGATCAAAGACGACAATCGTATCGTTCAGCGAGTACCCGACAATCGTCAGGAAGGCGGCCACCATGGGCAGACTGATCTTGAACTCTTCGATCATCAACAACCAACCGAGAGAGTCGCCCACATAAGCACTCAGCGCGATCGCTCCCAGGGTAATCAACACATCGTGCAGCAAGGCAACCCCGGCCGCTAGACCATAAATGACGCGTTGAAAGCGAATCCACACATACCCAACAATCCCCAACAAACTGGCGAACAAGGCCGCCACCGCGGTAGCCCGCATGTCGCCCGCCACGCGACCACCAATCGTACTCGATGACAGCCAGATCGGTTCCTCAGCAAAACTCTTCTTGAGCTGGCGTACCACAGTCAAAGCT
>CAZITS010000179.1:0-9019 GCA_964542185.1 uncultured Pirellulaceae bacterium | reverse complement strand
GAATGGACCGAACAGCTCCAGGGTTTCCTGGAAACTGACCAGCAATGGCAACATGTTGCCTTCGGCAAGCTAGAACTCGACCGCCCTGGGCTAGGGTCATTCAAGAAGGCAAATACCTGGCTGAGCGAGGTAGATGATCTCCCTTTTACGATTCTCTACATGGCGGGAGACCGGAAAAAGAACTTTGTCGGGTCAGGAATCGAACGTTTGGTGAACCGCATGAATCGTGTGTTCGCCCCTTTGACTGAAAACGGTACAACGTAAGGCGCCGAGCGAAATCTAGTCTGAGCGTGGACAAATTCCGCATTTTTCGGATATTTGCGCTGGTTCCTTGGTTCATAGAAATTCAATCCCGGATCCCAAATCCATGAACGCGATCCATCGGCAAGACCCTGATTTGTGGGCAGCAATTCAGTCCGAAACTCATCGGCAACAGGATAGCCTGGAGATGATCGCGAGTGAGAACTATACCAGCCCCGCGGTGATGGAAGCGGCTGGAAGTGTGCTCACCAACAAATATGCCGAAGGGTATCCCGGGCGACGTTACTACGGTGGTTGCGAACATGTAGATACGGTCGAGTTGCTCGCCAGGGAACGTGCTGAAAAGTTGTTCTCCGCGGAATTTTCGAATGTACAGCCGCACTCTGGATCACAAGCAAATCAGGCGGTCTACCTGACGGCGCTGGAACCTGGAGACCATGTACTAGGACTCGATCTGGCACATGGGGGTCATTTGACCCACGGGATGAAGCTCAACGTAAGCGGCCGTCTTTACCATTTCCACCACTACGGTGTGACTCCGGACACACATCGCATTGATTTTGACCAGGTTGCCCAGTTAGCACGTGAACATCGCCCGAAGCTGATTGTGGCTGGCGCTAGTGCCTACCCAAGAGAAATCGAACACGAGAAATTTGCGGAAATCGCGAACGATGTCGGCGCCAAACTGTTTGTCGATATGGCGCACTACTCCGGACTCGTTGCGGCCGGCCTGCACCACAATCCGGTCGAAGTTGCTGATTTTGTTACAACAACCACGCACAAAACGCTGCGGGGCCCACGCTCCGGCCTGGTTCTCTGCCGAGAAGAATACAGCAAAGGTATTAACCGCAGCGTTTTCCCTGGCCTCCAAGGCGGTCCGTTGATGCATATTGTGGCAGCGAAAGCCATTTGTTTTGCGGAAGCGATGACAGATGATTTCAAGCGTTATGGCCAGTCTGTCATTGCCAATGCAAAGCTGCTCGCGGAAACTCTGACAGCGGGCGGCCTCCGTTTGATCAGTGGTGGAACCGACAATCATTTAATGCTCGTCGATGTGACTCCTTTATCGATTGGCGGCAAAGTCGCAGAAGAGGCTCTCGACCAGTGCGGTATTACTGTCAACAAGAACATGATTCCATTCGACGAGCGCAAGCCGGCTGACCCGTCGGGAATTCGAATTGGAACACCTGCGCTCACAACTCGGGGTATGGGTTTGAGTGAATTTGAACAAATCGGAACCTGGATTCTGGATGCCCTGAAACATGTCGATGATGACGCGCGTCTCTCACAAATCCAACAAGCAATTTCTGAGCTTTGCCAGCATTTTCCAGTTCCTGGATCCCAACAAGAGTCGGTAGAATTAGCAGAGCCAACGAACAGCATCTGAAGCATTCCAGCCGGGGGCTGGTATCACGATGTTTCCGATCAGATTCCCCGTGATAGCAAGACCGCTTCGCTAAACGGCACGATTCGTCTTCCGCTACAGACACGCTTATATGTCAGATCGAATCCTTATCGCCGACGACAACCAGGCAAATCGCGAGCTACTGGAAGCCTACTTGTCGGGTATTGATTGCGAAGTCCGCGTTGCGGCAGATGGGCAAGAGACACTTGACCTGATTGCTTCATTCCAGCCGGACTTGATCTTGCTGGACATCATGATGCCCAAGCGAAGTGGATTCGAGGTATGCTCCCAGGTCAAGAGTGAGGCACACACAAAACACATCATGATCTTGATGGTGACCGCGCTGAATGAACGCGGCGACATCGAACGCGCCGTCGATTCTGGCACTGACGACTTTCTTTCCAAGCCAATTGAGCGAATCGAACTATTGCAGCGTGTCAAGAATATGCTGGAACTCAAAGGTGTTCGCGACGAAAACGAGCGATTGCGGCAATATATACAGAGAATGGAAGATACGCCGCCCGACACCGATTCGCCAGCTTAAGTGTGAACGCAACAAAAATGTTGTGGTCTCGCCGTGTACAGGCCAAAAAACACGGCTCGATAGTCCTCACTGCCAGCGAAAAAGCAGATCTACGGGCATGCTTGTCTTGCTCCGAGAGGTTTCCCTGCGGTATTCTGGGAACCGTGTTGATGAACGCTGATGGGAGCTGTGGAAATGGAACCGCATTCCAGCCTCAAACGGTCGATACCCGCTACCTGCATCGGCTTGATGTTACTCTGGGTTCTTTCCGCACAAGCGGAAGCCCCACCCTCCCCTGTCTCCACTGAAGGTGAGGACAAACACCTGGAGCGGCTGATTGAACAGTTGGGATCTGGGCTCTACAGCAACCGCGAAAAAGCACAACTTGAGCTACAACGGTTGGGCCTTGCCGCATTTGATGCTCTCTTCGAGGCCCGCCACCATGACGATATCGAAATTGGCATGCGCGCGCGTTATCTAATCCGCTCGATGCAGGTTTCCTGGTCGGATGAAAACGATACTGCTGCAGTCGTCGAGGTATTACGCAACTACAACGAACAAAACGAGGCCAGCAGACGGAGCCGCTTGGACCGCTTGTCCCGTCTGGAAAACTACGTTGGCGTAGCGGCGCTCTGTCGTCTGGCGCGATTTGAAACCAGCTCGCAACTTTCCAAGTACGCCGCGTTAGGCATTCTCCGACAACCTCGCCCCCAAACACGTACAGGGCAATCCGCACTAGCAGACCAAATCATCCGTAGTGCGGGCAACAGCCGGCGCACGGCTGCAACGTGGGTGCGCGCATATGCAGAAACACTCAGTGCGCCCACCAAATCGCTCCCTACCTGGCAACACCTGACTCAGCTTGAACTGCGAGCTGTCGGCGAACGGCCAGAACATGTGAATCGAGAAATCACCCGAGACCTCCTGCGCTGGTATGCGGAACTTCTATTCGAGTTGAATCTGCCGATGGACTCGCAGGATGTCGTACGACGTACATTCGACTTGAACGATAACACCAATCGACAGTTGATTGACACCGCCGGATGGCTGCTCAATCAGCAATGGCCGGATCTGATTGATGAGCTGTATGAACGGTTTGAAGATCGTTTTTCTAGTAGCGCGGTTTTGCTGTATCGACTCGCGGAGTCACAGCGAATGCGCAAACAAGCTCACCGAGCCAATACAACCGCCCAACTCGCACGTGAACTCGATCCTCAACAGCCGAAAGTACACACGGAAGTCGCCTACGGACTGCAGGATCGAGGCCTCTTTGATTGGGCCGAACAGGAATATCGTTACTCACTCGAACACGCACATCCCGGATCATTTGAAGACATCAGAGCTCGGTACTTTCTATCTGAAATGCTCCACGACCACGGTAATGATCAAGCAGCTGCTCAAGCGTTACAGGGTGTTATTGACGCTGCGGCCAAAGATGCCACAGTGAATAAACGCATGAACGGTTTTTTTCGGCAAGCAGCAGGTTTCCACTCACGCTGCCACTACTTTTATGCGCAGCATCTTCACGCTCTGAAACAATATAAAGAAGAGCGTGAACGATTAGACCAGGCTCTGGCCGCAGATCCTACAGATGCAGATGTCCTCATCGCCCTCTACCGAATTCCAGACAGTAACGCAAGCGAGCGAAAAAGAGTTCTCACATTGATTGGCAAAGCAACGAGTGAATTCCGACTGGAAATCGAAAAGTATCAACGCGAACTTGACCGTCAGCAAACCCCTGGTCAATTGCAAACGTTTCTGAAGGGTCGTCTTGCCTCTGCTAATAATATGTTTGCCTGGCTGGTAAGCAACACAGAAGGCAACCTGGATGAGGCACTTCAATGCTCCCACCGATCTCTTGAAATTCGGCCCGAATCGGCAGGTTTCTATGACACGTTGGGACGCTGCTATTTTGCCAAGGGCGATATCCCGAACGCGATCAAGTTTCAGTCGCGCGCCGCGAAACTCGAACCGCACTCCGGAATGATCAAGAAACAGTTGAAACAATTCAGGCAAGCGCAAGAGGAAACCAGAGCACCTGATCTGCCGGACCGGGCGAACTGACCGCTGACATCCGTGCGGCTGAAACCCGGTTCTGCGGATGACTGCCCGTTGACACTGGTGGAAGATTCGATGTGGAAATGTCGCTTAAAGACAACGCGCGCAGTACAATAATTCACCTCGACGTATCGCGCGGATCCGCTGTCACCAGCAATTAATCCCCTGCGACAATCCTTTCCTGCCGGCGTTCCGCAACGCAAACGAGAACCATACGCCTCTTCTCACGGTCACAATGCGTGCAGTATCTGCATCACTCTTCGCCGTCCGACAAGTTCATTGAAGGTCCACCGGAACCATTTCCGCGGATCCCAGAGAGTTATCACAGAATTTGGTTCATAGGCGCACTACTCATTCTGTCGGGTTCGCTCGTTATGCGCATCCAGGACAACCGTGAAACGGTTTCTTTGCTGGGAGTCGCTGTACCTGAAACATGCACATTCAAGAGAGTGGTGGGATACGGCTGTCCAGGATGCGGCCTGACACGTTCGTTTATCTCCCTTTCACATGGCCAGTTGATCGAAGCGTTCTATTTCAACGCCGTGGGATTACCTTTGTATTTGTTAGTCATCGCACAGATTCCCTATCGACTGGTTCTGATGCATCGAATTCGCCAGGGGCAATCGATCTGGCAACTGAGCCAGGCTGCAACGTGGGTCGCATACTTGTTGGCGGTACTGCTGATCCTTCAGTGGATTACCCGGATTTGCTTCGCGTGGAATTGACGAATGAAGAATATCAATGTTGGAGAGCTGCGTTGGAATGTGGTCGACCAGGGTGTGGGTCAACCGCTTTTGCTGATTCACGGATTTCCACTCGACCATACGATGTGGCAATTCCAGATCGAAGACCTCTCCCGCGATTTTCGTATCATTGCTCCTGATCTACGTGGCTTTGGAGCAAGTGACTCAAACGATGCCCCGATGTCTATGGCTGACTTTGCAGACGATTTGGCACGGTTGCTGACCGCGCTCGACGTAGACTCTCCGGTCAACATATGTGGTCTTTCCATGGGCGGCTATATTGCCTGGGAATTCTGGCACCGTCACCCGCAACGTCTAAGTCGCTTGATCCTCTGTGACACGCGAGCGGCTGCCGACAATACAGAAACGCAAAACACTCGACGGTCTACCGCCGAACGCGTGTTGCGAGATGGTACTGACTTCCTTGCCAGAATGATGATTCCGAAGCTGTTCGACCAGGAAACGCTTGCGCAAAAGTCGGCACTGGTCGAAGCAACGCGTCAGGTGCTCCTTGGTACCAATCCTGTCGCCATCGCCGCCGCTCTTAACGGTATGGCAGAACGTGAAGATGCAACCGACTGGCTGCCTGAAATTCGAATACCCGCATTGCTTCTCTGCGGCGTTTCCGATTCCATCACGCCTGCTGAAGAAATGCAGCAAATCGCAGAAACAATGTCCGATTCACAGTACGTAACGATTCCACAAGCAGGGCACATGGCACCTCTAGAAAACCCGCGGGCCTGTAACCGTGCATTGCGAGATTTCCTGGGAGCGTGAGGTCATCTCCGACCATTAGCAACTGCAGCACAACCAACGTAGCCGAGTCTGTTCGGTCGGCCGCAAAACCTGCGCTGCCGAACAATCTGCTGCCCTGAAAACCAACCCGGTTCAAACCCATCGTCAGGCGGAAATAACCCGAATTGGAGTCGACTCCAAGGGGGATCCCGCAACCACCCCATTGACCAGTGGGGCACTAAAGTTCTTGGATGAGATCTTGATTTCGTCACCCGATTCATACACCCAGTCGCGCGTCCCGTAACTCAATTTGCTCGTACCAAAAAAATGGACATGCACATTGCCCGGATGACGGTGTTGGGCAAATTTGAAATGATGGTCTTCGCAATTAGAGAGGGAATGACACATGTGGCGTTCGCCACTCCACAACTCGCCGCTGTCGTAAATCGTATCGCCGTTACGCAGTACCGTACACTGTAGCGAAAGCTCCTGGAAATCGCAGTCAAGAATCAACTCTGGTCCTATCGCACACTGGCGCAGCTTCGATGGCGCAAGGTACAGATAATTCAATTTTTCGGTCGCATGGTCTGACCATTCGTTTCCCAGTGTAAATCCCAAACGTCTGGCCTGTCCTGTTGCATCAATGACGTAACATCCTGCGAGTTCCGCTTCTTCTCCACCATCCCGAGCGTAAGCTGGAAGCGTCAAAGCCTGTCGATGCGATCTCAACACATGGCCATTTCCCTTGTAAAACCACTCAGGGGCGACTCCTCGTCCCTCTCCATCAGGCTTGCCTTCGGCGATTCCCATAGCAAACATCCGTTTCGAATCGGTCATCTCTACTGATGACGATTCCTCTGCGGTATGCATCTCATCACGTGATTGCATGCTCCCCAAATGTGTTAACCCGGTACCCGAAACAAGCGTCCAATGAGGATCGGGATGATCCACGGGCAAATGCAAGAACGGAACGTCTTCGTCAGAACCGCTATTGAGCATCGACAGATAGTCAAGACGTTCTATCCCCGGACGTGACGTCGCGTCCGCGAATAGTTCACGCAACGCACAGCCTGCTCGCTCGGATTCCTGAAACACGTCAATCACGCGTTGCCAATCGGAACGCACCGAAGTGATGTCACATACTTCGTTTTCCGACTCCACAACCACACCAACTCGGCGACCGGCCCCAGGAATTTCGAACTGCACAACCCGCATGTTTACTCCTTGAAAAAAAGCCTGTCTGCCAAAAGGCGGACAGGCTATTGAACGTCAATAAAGACACCAACGAAATATCTGGAAAACTAGATTAACTCCGTGATCGGCTCGCGGTGCTCTAACAAATAACGAGGCCG
This sequence comes from uncultured Pirellulaceae bacterium, assembly GCA_964542185.1. Taxonomy (GTDB): domain Bacteria; phylum Planctomycetota; class Planctomycetia; order Pirellulales; family Pirellulaceae; genus UBA9264. The sequence continues at coordinate 1,942 of CAZITS010000179.1, read as the reverse complement.
TCCCGACAAATCCGGTACCGTGGTAGTCATCGTATCGATCCCCAGCTGACGGTAGAGGGTGGCAAACACTTCCTGATAATGCACAGGACGATCTTTAGGAACTTCTCCCAAGCGATTCGTCGAGCCAATCACCTGCCCTACGCGCAATCCGCCACCAGCGAGCAAACCACAAGACACCTGCGGCCAATGATCGCGACCACCACCCTTGTTGATCCGCGGTGTCCGACCAAACTCACCCCAAGCGACGACACTGACATCATCCTGCAGTCCCCGATCGTGCAAATCCTGGACCAATGCGGTAATACCTTGATCAAAACGTGCGAGCTGCACAGGTAGTCGTGTAAAGTTGGCACCGTGTCGATCCCAACTACCGAAAGAAAGTGTCACACAACGTACGCCGGCTTCGACCAGACGCCGCGCCATGAGAAACTGATCCATACAGTGAGGCCCGGCATCTTCACCAAAAGCCGGCGCCAATTCACCACGGCCATAGCGATCTCTGAGCGCCTTATCTTCCCGCTCCAGATCCATCGCTTCTACCAGGCGACTCGAGGTCAGCACATCAAAGGCGCGTTGGGAAAATGCATCTAAACCATCATATACCTGGTCTGCCTCGCGCCGAAATACATCAAAACTCGTCAATAAATTCTGGCGTTCACTCAAGCGATCAAGCGTGATTCCTTGCAACTTCATATTGGCCATTCCGGCGCCATCTGGCTGAAACGGCGCGTCGGCTTTGCCGAGAAATCCAGGAAACCCTGGGTTGGAATAGGGGTTATGGCGACTCTTGATGCTGAGGCCTACAAACGGTGGAATCGCGCGATCCACTGGACCAAACTTATTCGAAACCACAGCACCCAACGACGGACGGCCCGATTGACGTTGACCGGTACTGATCGGCCAACCGCTCATGCAGAGATCGGAGGCGTGCTGATCCGGACAACCATGTAAAGAACGAATGATGGCAACTTTGTCCATCATTTTCGAGAGACGCGGCATGTGCTCACATATCTGCGTGCCTGCCAGGTTCGTCGAAATAGGTTTGAAAGTTCCACGAATCTCTTTAGGCGCGTTCATCTTGAGATCATACATGTCCTGGTGGGAAGGACCGCCAGACAAGTAGATCATAATTACCGCTTTATGAGGCAATTTTGATCCGCGCACAGTACCCTGGGAGTCTGTAGCTTGGGACTCTGCCTGGAGTATCTGCGGCAACGACATCCCACCCAGGGCCAAACCACCGATACGGAGAAAATGCCTGCGCGATGCACCATCACACATACTGCGACGATTACCCAAGATCTCAAGCATGCCGTGGCCTCCCGGTCCAAACAGTGCGTGACCTAACAACCGCCCCTGCAGGAGCTTATCGAATCGATAAGACCCGACGCAATACAAAAGTTTACCACACCGAAACGGAAACCTCCAACTCGTGGAGTGCTGGCATTCTCGCTACTGCCAACCGCTACGTTAATCGGCCAATAACCAGTTAGCTATAGCGACGGGTATCGCTGTCGCGGGACCTTTGAATGCCTCAATGTGCTCTGACGCACCAGCCGCATCAAAGGCCTGACGAACCAGTTCCGGAACGCCCTCGGCTTCACCTGCAACCCACAGACGATGGGGAGCCGACAAGGCCAGTAGTCCGGGTAAATCGCCATACTTTACGGCACCGGGCAGAAAATTGACGTCTCTGAACGACTTCAAATCGACAAACCGAAAACCCCGAGTGTCTATCGCAGCACGCTGCACTTGCTTACCCGTCTGACTGCGCGCAGCCGCAACCAGCGGGCCGGCACCATTCACGCCAACCAGGTGAATCGCGTCTGCGCCGTGTTCGTCGTTTCCAACCCAGGAAATTAATGTCAACAAATCCTGTGTGCGCTGGACAAAGACTGAGTCGTTGTAGCCATGGGTATAGCCAGCATAAGGGCTCGTAGAA
>CAZITS010000178.1:0-9047 GCA_964542185.1 uncultured Pirellulaceae bacterium | reverse complement strand
AATGCGTTGCCGCGTCATTTCAATCAGGCCAAATGGGCTGGTACGGAGAATCTTGGTCCGAGCACGGTCTCGCTTCATTGCGTCACGCAGTGCACGCTCCAAGCCGCGGCGGTGTTTTTCACGCCGCATATCAATAAAGTCGTTCACGATCACACCACCCAAGTCACGCAAACGCAACTGCCGGGCGATCTCACGAGCCGCCAGAAGATTCATCTGGTAAGCCGACTCTTCTGCATCTTTTTGCGTGCGAAAACTGCCGCTGTTGACATCGATCGCTACTAGCGCTTCCGTCGGGTCGATGACAATCGAACCACCTTCTTTGAGTCTCACTTCACGCTTGTGAATCTGCGCAATATCAGATTCCAAACGATACTTATGAAACAGTGGTTCACGGCCCTCGTAATAGTGCAGGCGGTTCGCAAACCTCGGCATGACCAGCTGCAAAAATTCCTTGGCGCGTTCATGGGCCTCCGGTTCATCCACATAGATCGCATCCACCTCGAGCGAGAAAATATCCCGGATCGTCCGGATGATCATGTCACTCTCTTCGTAGATCCCAAACGGACCTTCCGACTTGCGGAGACGTCGAACAATGACTTTCCACAGGCGCAACAAGTAGGCGAGATCACGCGAAAGTTCTTTGCGCTGACGGTCTTGTCCGGCTGTGCGGACAATGAATCCAAGACCTTTGGGAGGATTCAAATCGAGCATCGTCTCACGCAATTTACGGCGTTTTTCTTCGTCCTCAATCTTGCGGGAAACACCGACTCGTCCCAATGCCGGCATCAAGACGAGATAACGTCCCGGGATACTGATATATGTCGAGAGGGTCGGCCCTTTGGTACCAATGCCTTCCTTGATCACTTGGACCAATACTTCGTCGCCCCGACGAAGTATGTCCTGGATCGGTGGTTTGATACGTGGTCGCCCTGAATGGCGCATCGTCCGGCGTCTGCCTTGGCGATTGCCCTGCCGACCACCCTCACCCGATTCGTCTTCGTCGTCATCCTGCTGCGCGTCCGCCGGGTCAAAACCGCCCTGGCGATAATACTGTGGCTCAATATCACTAATGTGCAGGAAACCGTTCTTTCCGACACCAAAGTCGACAAACGCAGCCTGAATACTTGGTTCGAGGTTTACTACCTTCCCTTTATAAATGTTGCCGACATAATTGTCCTGGCTACTTCTTTCGATATACAGTTCTTCAAGACGACCATCTTCGATGACCGCAATCCGGCATTCTTCTGGCTCGGATACATTGATCAGCATTTCTTTTTTCATAGTGCCAAATTCTGTTCTTTGTAAATGGATTCATGGCGCAAGCTCCACTGCAGTTCGGGAAATCCAATGACCTGCGGCCTCTAAATCGTCTAAACCCAAGAGCATTAAGATCTCTCGAGGACGGACCGCGGCAGTGGGGGTCGTTCGCAACACAATACGAACGAATCCGTCTTCCAGCAGCAATTGTTCGAGACTGTCGCCTACGTCAATCGGTTCCTTACGGTCTTCCCGCTTGATTGAATAGGGCAACTGGGACAGGAATTGATCGATCCTGTCCGCAACCTCGTCACGCCGTGATTCGGGAACTGGAAACTGGTAAACCAACCGTTCCACACGAGCTTTACCTTCTGAGGCATCCAACTTTCGAACCTCATCAATTATCAAACCTGGTGGCGTCAACGCGTCTAATTTTTGCGTAATGACTTCCGTCGCCTCATTTTCTGCCAATTCCACATCCATGACTTCGTCCTGACCAGCGATTCCCAAGGCTAGCGCCGAGGGAAAGCTCATTCTGGCCTTGGGGTGAAACCCTTCGGACATACTCAACTTCAAGCCAGCGCGGCGAAAGATGCGTTCAAAAACACGCACCAAATCGCGGTGGCTTATCCACCGCAAATCGCCGACTTTCTGGAAGTGAATACGAACGCGTTGACGAATCCTGGTCATAGAAAAAACTCTAGAAAGGTACGAGCTCAGGAACTGTTTTCCGCAACTCCTCATGCAAATAAGTCTTAATTTCACCCGCGGTTTCCATGTCCATCGCGCATTGATAAATAGCCTCACAATCAGGCACGGAAACACTACGGCATAACTTCTTGATCTCTGGAATTAAACTAGGAGGAACGCTAAGAGCACGGACCCCCATTCCTAATAACAACATGGCAAACGCCGGCTGGCCACTGATCTCGCCACAGACACTTACAAATACGTCAGCCTCTGCAGCGGATTTGAGCGTCGCGTCAATCAGTCGCAGGACAGACGGATCTACCGTCTGGTACAGATCGGCAACATCTTTATTATCGCGATCAACGGCCAGCGTGTACTGCACTAAATCATTTGTACCAATACTGACAAAATCAACTTCGCGCAAAAAGCGATCGATCATCATAACCGCCGCCGGCACTTCAACCATCATGCCGACCTTTAAGTCAGCATCGAACGGAATACCCTCCTCTGCGAGGTCTTCCATGACGTCATTTAATACTGATTTCGCCTGACGCAGTTCCACCATGGTTGAGATCAGAGGAAACATCAACTCAATCTGCCCCAAGGCACTCGCCCGCAAAATCGCTCGCAACTGGGTCCGAAATAACGTCACATTCTTCAGGGACAATCGAATACTACGCAGCCCCAGGAAAGGATTATGCTCCTCTTCACCTAAAGGCTTGTGCCCCATCTTGTCCGCACCAAGGTCGAGGGTACGGATCACGACCGAGTGCCCTTGCATGGCACTAACCACCTGGCTGTACGCTTGAAAGTGGTCTTCTTCGGTCGGCTCTTCGGAAGCACCCAAATAGAGAAATTCCGTACGATACAATCCGATCCCCTCAGCGCCACGCTGGATACATGACGCCACTTCGTGCGGAAATTCAATATTCGCTGCCAGCCGAATAAGTGTCCCATCCTGGGTCTGCGCCGGCAGCTCCGCCAATTCGTCCAACCGCGCAGAAATCGTTCGATGCTCTTCGACCTCGTGCCGGTAACGAGCAATGGTTTCTTCATCGGGCTGCAAGATAATCCGCCCATGGTCGCCATCGACGATGACCAGATCACCGCCCGACACGTCAGTAAGAAACTCACCGATTCCTACAACTGCCGGAATCTCCAGACCTTTCGCAACAATTGCAGTGTGGCTCAGGCCCCCTCCAATCTCGGTCGCGAAACCGAGGACAAACTCAGGATTCAACTTTGCCGTCTCACTAGGCCGCAGATTGTGTGCCAGCACAACAACTGGAGAAGTCAAGTGTGAGAGTTCTTCGCGCCGCAGGCCTAACAAGTAGTACAAAAGGCTGCGCTCAATATCAAAGATGTCCTGCGCGCGCTCGGCATGGTGGGCACTCTCAAGCTCGAGAAACACCTTGGCGTATCGACGCAACGTACGACTGACTGCGTACTCCGGAGAATAGTGGCGTTCCAGCACCAGGCGTCTGATTTCGTCATTCAAACGCTCATCTCGTAGCACCTGCAGATGCGCAGCAAAAATCGCACCATATTTCTCACCTAATTGAGAGGCTATCGAAACACGATTGCGCTCAATGTCCTCCGCAACCGCTTCCATCGCAGAAGATAAGCGTTGCAGCTCGTCATCCACCGCATCGCGCATCAGGAAACGCCGAGGAATTCGAAATCCCTCGTAATCGATCACCAACGCCTCGCCAATGGCGACGCCTGATGAAACCGAAATACCCTGAAGTGCAAGCATGTGACCTGTATCGAATCTTGTTTAGCCTGTACCCACCTCGTCACACCCATCTGTGTTGTCAGAAAAAACCTGGTCGAATCCTTCCTGAAATGCAGAAGCCAGTAAATCTACTGCCCTTTTCGCGTCGAGCCCACGCGCCTGAATAACCAATTGGGCCCCCGGTCCTGCACCGAGAGCCATGACTTCAAGAATGCTCTTGGCGTCACAGCAAGCCCCGTCATGCAAAAGCTCAATATCGGCATCAAATTTCTGAGCCAACTGAACTAAAGCATCTGCTGGGCGCAAATGCAGTCCCTGTTCGTTGATTACAGTGACTTCACAGGTGACCGTTTCTTTCGCCATCATCCCGACACGTCCCTTCTGTAGTCGAAGATGCCCGAACGGAACACTGCGGAAGCAATGCCACGAGCAAGCCGAACGGGGACAACAAGACTAGGAACCAAATTGACCGCTGTCAGCTTCGTCAAGCAGTTGCCAGATTTCCTCAGGGGTCGTCGACTGCTTTAGAAACCGGCAAAACGTACTGTCGCGCAATTGTCGCGCTACGTTTTCCAAGGCACGGAGATGGTCACCGGGTCGATCCGGAGGTGAAACCAAAAGAAAAAAGATCTGAACCTTTGCGTCGTCCAAACTATTGAATTCGACGCCGGATGCACTGACCCCGACCGTTGCCACCAGACGATCCACGCTGGGGTGTTTGGTATGCGGTACCGCAATACCCCGGCCGATGCCGGTACTCCCCAATTCCTCTCGTTTCATGATGGCCTTAACGATGCTCTCTTTCTCATCGGATTTCACAGAACCCGAGTCGACCAGTGCTCCAACCAGTTCTAGAATCACCTCCTCTTTCGTTTCAGCCGCTATCTGTGCCTGAATAGACTCGGCACAAACGAAGTCGGCAAATTTCATTCGCAATGTCCTTTCACTCGATAAAAACCATTCTAACGGCTGCAAACGCCGCGACCGAGCGATGGACCGCCTACGCAAAAGACGCCTGTCATTTGGATTCTTTAGATGCTTGTGCGTGGTCAACGGGTGACCGTTTCCCAATTCTCCTCAGGTGCCTTCGCAACTAACCCCTGCCATCATGCGTATACACGGTCTGAACGAGTCATCAAATGCGCCATCCTGCTCGATCACTCCTGACCGGCCTGAAACGCCAGCGGGAACAGACATTCCTTAAATCAACGTAGAACCACCGCCACACGACTCGTCATGGCAACAGTTCAACTCGGATGCCGCTCCACAACTTGCTTGATCACCAATCGCTCAATCAGAAAACTGATGTAAACTCCTCAAATTTCAATCTGCAAATAAGCCAAATCTGTGGCGTGCCAGTGCCCAAACCGTGCCGGCGCACTACAGTCATTCAGCCTTTCAGCTTGGAGACGTTGACTTTCCGGGCAGCCAGCTCCTGGCAACAGCCTGTGAATAAAAACAGACTCAACTGCAGGTGTGAGCTGACGTCACCACCTTTACCCCCGAGCAGAAAAACGCCGGAGGGAAATCCATAAACCATTAATCAGCAAACACTTATGTCGCTTCAAGTATTTGACGGCGGGTACTTCCGAACCCGCTGGCACTCGATCCGCCAGCGAACCAGGCTCGCCGCAAACCCCAAGTCTACCGCTTCTCACAGCGAGCGAGAAGCGGGGGACAACCACGCTGCGACTCAGCACAGCTCAGCAGCTGTTTTTGGGGCTGCCAGCCAACGCAGATCGAGCGGTCCAGAAAACCTTATTCTGGCCTCGAAACTAGCACCCCCGGCAGCTCAGGGGAGCCAGAACGCCGGTGATCTCCGACGCGCCGCCGGGTCCCCAGCAAGATTTGCGGTGAGCATACTGAAGGCAACAACGGCTACCCACAAGGGGCACACGAAGTTTGATGGACACCCAATCGATGTACAGCGAAGATGCAGTCCTCCAACAGCTGACTTTCCCGGCTGATTGGAAGAATCCGCAGAGCCGCAATTACGACCTGGTCTGTATTGGTGCCGGGCCCGCGGGTCTGATTGCCGCCATGATCGGTGCTGGCCTGGGAGGCCGAGTTGCGCTGGTCGAGAAACAAGGATTGGGGGGTGACTGCCTGCACCACGGGTGCGTCCCCAGCAAAGCACTCATCGCGACGGCGCGTCGTTATTACCAGGTGCGCAGCCTGCTGGACCCCTCAGCCAATCCATTCGATCTCGATAGCAAACCTGCTTTTGATACGATGCGTGCGAAGCGTGCAAAACTTGGACACCACGACAGCGCGTCGCGACTTTCTGAGATGGGCATCGACGTTTTCCTGGGCACCGGCCAGTTCCGAAACAAGCACTCGGTAACGGTTGACGACCGGACACTCACCTTTCGTCGCTGCATTATCGCTACCGGATCACAACCGGCCTGCCCAGAAATTCCGGGCTTGAACGATGTGACATTTCACACAAACCGAACTGTGTTTGCACTCCCGCGGGCGCCCTCCAGCATGTTGATTATTGGCGGGGGTCCCGTAGGCTGTGAGCTCGCGCAGACCTTTGGCCGACTGGGATCCCAGGTTTCACTGGTTACTCGCGGTGCGTTACTGCCTAAAGAAGATGAAGCTGTCAGCGCCTTGATCGAATCCCAATTCCGGACTGAGGGCATGAGGGTTTTGACACATAGTGAAATCCTGCGTGTCTCCGCAAACAATCACAACAAAGAGATCGAGATTCGCACCACAGGCCGCACGACAAATGTCAAAGCAGAAGAACTTCTGGTCGCGACAGGCGGCATTCCATCACTCGGCAAACTTGAACTACAACGCGCCGAAATTGCATTTGATCGCCACGGAATTCAAGTGGACGACCGACTGCAAACAACCAATCGGAGAGTTTATGCAGCCGGCGATTGCATCGGCAAAATGGCCTATAGCCATGCCGCTGACGCAATGGCCCGCATCTGTATCCAAAACGCCTTTTTCTGGGGCCGAAAAAGGCTCAGCCGCTTGATCATCCCACGAACCACATTCACCGACCCGGAAGTTGCCCACGTCGGGATCACCCGCCGAGAAGCAGAGCAGCAGAAGATTGCCTTGGATCATTTCCGCAAAGACTTTCAGCAGACCGATCGGGCCACGTTGGAAGGCACCCTTACTGGATATGCTGAAATTCACTGCCGGCGAGGAACCGACCAGATCCTGGGAGCGAGCATCGTTGGTCCACAGGCCGGTGAACTCATCGGTATCATCACCTTCATGCTCACTAACCGGCTTCCCCTTCGTAATCTGGCAAAAACGATCCAATGTTATCCCACCCACAGCGGTATCTTGAAAACACTCGCCGATCAGTACACGAAAACACAGCTCACTCCCCTGCGTGCACGTCTCCTGCGTTTCCTGTTGAAGCGTGGCTAACAGGCTGCGTCCGTCCGACCATTCGGATATTGAGCTGCTACTCGGCGGCTGGACTTCTCTACAGTAGCTGGTAAAACTGCGCAGGTGTCCCATGAGCGAACTGCGAAGAATTTATCTCGACAATGCAGCGACCAGCTGGCCCAAGCCTGAATCGGTCTATTGCGCAGTGACTCACGCAATGCGGGAATTGGGCGCACCGGCTGGTCGTGGGACTTACGCCGAGGCTACGGAAGTAGAACGACTTCTTAGAGAGACTCGGCACGAAACGGCCCGTCTGCTGGGCGCGGCGGATTCACGGTCGGTCATCTTCACTGCCAACGGTACAGATTCCCTCAATCTGGCCATTCATGGAATGTTACGCCCAGGCGATCATGTCGTAACTTCGATGGCAGAACACAATTCAACACTTCGACCGCTGAAGCGAGCCCAGGAACACCAAGACGTGACTGTGACTCGGGTTCCCTGCAATGGTGAGGGCCTCGTCAATCCCGACGACATTCGCGCCGCTATTCAACCCCATACGAAAATGATTGCGTTGGTGCATGTTTCTAACGTCACAGGCGCGATCCAACCCGTGATCGAAGTCGGCAAAATCGCTGCGGACCACCAGATCTGCTATCTTGTCGACGCAGCACAGTCACTTGGGCATCTACCATTTGACCTGGAAGCAACCCAAGCGGACCTGGTCGCGGCACCAGGCCACAAGGGACTGCTCGGGCCTTTGGGTAGCGGTATTCTCTACATTCATCCGAAACGTGAATCAGAGCTGCTGCCCATCCGTCAGGGAGGCACCGGTACACAAAGTGAAACCGATGCCCAGCCAGACACGCTTCCGGATCGGTTTGAATCTGGCAACCACAATGTGCCGAGCCTGCTAGGCCTGCGAGCAGGAATTGCCTACCTGACGGATCGAGGTGTGACAACGATCTGCCATCACGAGCAACAACTCGCCGAACGGCTGCGGCAGGGTCTTCGCGAAATCAAGGGTCTCCAGATCTACGGACCGCAAAACGCACTGCAACGCGCCGGAGTCGTCAGCCTGAGAATCGACGGCTACGAGCCCCAGGAACTCGCACTATTGCTGGACTCTCACCACCGAATCCAAGCTCGCGCTGGATTTCACTGCGCCCCACTGGTTCACAAACAAATCGGCACCAACCAACACGGTGGAACACTGCGGCTAAGCGTGGGAGCATTGACGACGACCGCAGAGATTGACACGACGGTAGAGGCAATCGGGGACATTGCAGCCGCCCACCCCTTTTAAAGGAGTTGAGATCAATGGATTCCGCCCCCTGGTACCAGGCTGGCCTCCGTTTCGAGTGCAGTCAATGCGGCGACTGCTGTACCGGCGCGCCCGGATTTGTCTGGGTCAACAAGGCAGAAATTGCCGAATTAGCTCGCCAAACCGGGGAAGAAAACATCGCGGCTTTTGAAGAAAAGTACGTGCGACAGGTTGGTATCCGCAAGAGCCTCAAAGAGTTCTCCAACGGTGATTGTGTCTTTTTCGACGGTGAAGAACGTACGTGCAAGGTTTATGGCGCACGTCCCAGACAGTGCCGAACGTGGCCTTTTTGGGATTCCAATCTCAAGTCACCCGCTGATTGGGAGCGTACTTGCCAAATCTGTCCAGGTAGCGGCCGCGGCCGCCTACACCAGATCGAGGAAATTGAAGCGCGGCGAACCGTACTCAAGATCTAGCTTCACTCCAGACCTGTCTTCCCCCAAAGTACCAGGAAGCAATGCATCCTGACGTTACCCAATCGCCGGTAACCAGGGTTGTTCCACGTGCAATCCTGCCTCTGACTGATTTCCAGCAAGCTACCGGTGGGGTGAAGTTTGTCGATTAGTTCAAGTGAAACGATCGTCCGGCCGATAACGGCTGCAGGAATCGGTGTCATTGCAAATGATGCCAACACTCAAAAAAAAACATAACCCCCTTTAAAATAAACACTTACAACACAACCACGCA
>CAZITS010000177.1:0-9052 GCA_964542185.1 uncultured Pirellulaceae bacterium | reverse complement strand
CACGTGGGGCCCGCGTCTTTCGCCAACAAGGTTGTGTCGACTGCCACCAACCGAACCGGTTTACTTCTCCAGAGATTTACGATGTGGGGCTGCAGGACCGCCTCGGGAATCGGCGTTTCAACCCCCCCTCTCTGTTAGGAGTCAGCCAGCGTAGTGCGTTATTTCACGATGGTCGAGCGGCCTCAGTACAAGACGTGCTACTGGGACACCGACACGGCATTGCCCAGGACGTGTCGCAAACAGAAATCGAGGAGCTGATTGACTACCTCAACAGTCTGTGATCGCGGCATCGAAGCAGTGGGCACGGTCTGCTATCAAGTGTTGCTGATTGCGAGTCCGTTCTGTTTGTATTGTCTTCTTGAATCAAGTCCTGCTTTACCCATCTGCGAGTTGACGTTTTCTGATGACTGACCTTGAGCCACAGGATGAGCCTGCCCCCGAAAATTCCATCGAGGAACTGGCCCGGAGTGCGCTTTCACAAACAGACGATCCTCCGGACGTTTCTTTGCATGAACTGAGCCAGGCGTATTCGCAACTGATGGGCGATGCGGATGCACCTCAACAGGGCGAGAATGAACAGACGCAGGAGGGACAGCAGGATGCGTCGGAGTCCGCGGCCGAGCAGGCACCCACTGGTGTCGAAGATGAAGCGGAGCAAGCGGGTGATATTTCACCCCGCAGTATTCTTGAATCGCTGTTGTTTGTGGGGCACCCTGAGAATGTTCCACTTACCAGCCAACAGACAGCCGATTTGATGCGTGGTGTGGAAGCTGCCGAGATCGCAGGGCTCGTCGAAGAGCTCAATGCGTTGTATGAAGAGGAGGGGTGCCCTTATTTCATTGTGTCGGTCGATTCCGGTTACCGGCTCGAATTGCGAGATGAGTATTCGCGTTTACGCGACAAATTCTACGGTCGGGTACGCGAGGCGCGCCTGTCTGCAGCCGCCATGGAGGTGTTGGCTATTGTGGCATACAACCAGCCACAGACTCGAGATGCGATTGATGCTGTACGGGGGCGAGCTTCGTCGGGGTTGCTCCGGCAGCTGGTGCGCCGGCAGTTGTTGCGAATGGACCGGCTTCCGGAGTCACCGCGGACTCCACACTACTGTACGACCGATCGCTTTTTACAGGTTTTTGGTCTCGCCGATCTAGAAGATTTGCCGCAGAGTGAAGATCTAGAGGGCGGTTGATTCCTCTGTGCGGGTTTGTTTGATAACGCGTGAAGGCGGCTGTGGCCTGGCCGTTGTCGGCGGTTCTTCGTGCTCTGGGATCACGGATCGCTGGTCGGGGATGTGACTCGTGCAGTACCGGCATGTCCCCTGTAGTGAGGGGTGCCACCCGTCGGGCATATGGCACCCGTACTTTGCTTTGCGGGGTGGCACGAAGTCGGCTTTGCTGGTCGTCTGCCGGGCAGCGTTTGCTGCGATCCATTGTCAGTCAGCGCTGTAACATGCACACTTGTCCCACAGATTCGGGCGACACAGGCCACAACTTTTGGCACGTGAAACCCGTGCGGTGATCATGAACGCGGGATGTGGCAAGCGTACCAATGGCATCGACTTTGCGCGTTATTCCAAGCCGTAGGCTCCGGCAGGAGGTACTTGCAGACCCGCAATTCGCCCCAGGCGACTGGTTGGCAGGAATCGGGGTTCGACAACAAGTACAGCGCCAACGTTACCGCGGCTGACGTCCGCGCGGAATCCGGCTTTGACGAGGAAGGATTCGCCAATTCGTGTAAATGCGATTGTCTGGCCGATGTTGCCTGTGGGTCCCAGGTCGACCGCACCACCCGCCGAGAGAATCCACTTGTCGCTCATTCGATAGCTCGTCGTACCGATGAGTACCGTACTGCTTATGGGTCCTTCGATTGAGCGTAGTCCGAGAAAGAGATTGCCTTGTCCCGGGCGGCTGATGACTCCTCCAGCGGTAAATTTACGCAACCCACTCCCAAAAAAATCGACATAGCCGTCGGAGAGAAGCGTGGTCCGGTCTCCCAAATGCCACCGGAAGTCGTAATGCGCCAGACCTACTTCCTGGCCAAAGTTGTCGCGATCTGGTTTGGGAAACAGGGTAAATCCTGTGTCCATTGAAATCCAATCAACGATACGTTCCCTGCCGGTCAATCCGCGACGGGTTTGCCAGCGTTGACGGATGTTTGCCTGGATGACAAACAGATCGTCTGCGATTTCTGTGGGTCCGGTTACCCAGCGCTGTGCACCCGATCGTAAAGCCATGAAGCGGGGGTCGAACCGCGCGGGCAGCGCTCCGGCGTGACTGTCCATGAGGAACATTCGCTGGAACATCTCGTTGCTGTCGTCGTCAATTGGATCATAGAGCGGCAGTTGCGACATGTCTTCACTGGCATCGGCCCAGAAGAACTCGGAGTCAAAAGAGACTTTGTGTATCAAGCCCTGCAGATTGAACAGGGGATCTTGGATGTTCGGATTCGCTTTCCAGATTGGCAGGCTTGTCCGCACACCTGCCTGGCCAAGCAGGCGGGTGACTTCTTCCCCATTTCGATCTTGTTGCCAATGCGAAATTTCGCCGCCCAGGAAGGGGACGACTTTGACCGCTCCCCATTGAAACGGCAGATCCAGCTCCTGGCGACTGGCCACCCGTAGGCCACTGCGTTCGCGATACTCTGTTCCTGTTAGATCTGTTTCCCAAGGGAGAAAGGCCTGAGCCGGTTGGTCTGGGTTCGTTGGCAGGGCCGCCGTCTTGATTCCGAAATAGCCTGCGTGAGTGTGTTCGTACCAGGTTGCCCGATCGAACAATACGGAACGCCCCAGCCAAAAATGATCGCCTCGCGGTAACGTTTCGGTCTGTGTAAAGAAGTCGTTGAGTTGGACGTCAGCAGAAAGGCTCCAGGAGCCGTTTTCAACGGTCTGTTTAAGCTCCATTCCCGTTGTGAGATCTTTTTCCTGGTCCCACTGCGGTTCGAAATACTGCTCCAGAAAATTGCGGTCGCTGATCAACCCGATTTCGGCTGTCCATTGGAGATCGTTGGGCAACTGCTGACGGTGTCGCCAGGCGAGACGCCCCCGATAATCGCTCTCGGGTTGCACTGCACGCCGGTCTGCCCCCAAATTGTCCAGTCCATTGTCGTTGAGCCCCCAGGTGTCCAGGGTGCCACGGTAGGTTCCTGGAATCCCCCACAGGTCTTCATTTTCATAGGAAAGTTCGGTGCCGAAGCCAAACCCACGTTCGCTCAGATAGGCGGCATTCCAGGTCCATTCGGTTCCCTCTGGCGGGTCGGAAATCCCCAGGAGTTGATAGGGGTCCAATTGTGCCTGGACTTGTGTGCCGAATACGTTGTCGTTGGTCACCTGTAGATTGTTGATATAAAACGTCGGCTTAGTCAGGTCTGTAGAAAGGACTGGCCAATACAGCACAGGAATGCCATCGAGATAAACAAAGTTATTGAAGCTGCGGGTTCGTAGCTGATGGTTCACCCGTGTTTCACCCGTTACAGGATCCGTCTCTGGTTGCCCGCTGAGTGGTTCGACGATCGGTTCGGGAATGTCTTCGAAAGTTACCTCCTCAGATTGCAGCCAGTAACTTGGAACACCCATGCGACTTGATGTGACCGCTGCTCCATAGGCCTGGAAGTGATTGCGGTCCACCATTCGGAGAACTTCCCCTTTGAGTCGCAGCAGGCCTTCGTATTGGGGGACAGGGGTGAGGATTTCCGCCTCCAGTACGACACCGTGTTCGCGACTCACGTCGTAGTACATGCGTTTTGCGTAAATCACTCGGTCGCCCTGGCGGAAGACAATGTTGCCTTCCAGATAAAGTTCCAGGGGCAGTTGTCGCGCCCGCCGTGACGCCCCGCCTTGAAACAGGGCGGCTGCTTGCGGAGTCCAGGCCACCAGATTGTCGGTTTCAATGACGACTCGACCCAGGCGAGCGAGATTGGGGTCGCGCACTCCCGTGGTTTGCGCGTCGAGGCCATCGATCACCATCTGGATTCCACCGGTCACGTAGGCGATGGAATCGCCCTGCTCTGCGACACCTGCAGTGGAGACGTTGAATCCCGCACTACTCCTGGGGTTAATACGAATTTGCAGGTCTTCGGCAGTCGACGGTTCTGGAGCGGCGGGTACTGACAGTGCCTGCGCAGGTTGAATAGCATTATCGCTACTGTCTAGTGGCACTTCTCCAACATGCTGTACGGGTGCGTCGCGGCGAGTAGATTGTGGATTGAGAGGTGTGTCCGGGGCGAAGTCTTCGAAGACAGCTGGCTGTACGGGAGAGATCGAGGCGGACGAGCGGACCGTGTTGCGCCGCCCGGGCGCTGCAGCATTAGCTTGGATCTGGATACCGCGTTTTGATTCAAGTCGCCCCATCCAACTTGTCCCAGTGATGCGTCCGGCAGCGTCATTGTTGTCCTGTTTGACAGAGCGGACGTCGACTCCTTCCTGGCGTCCCTCCAGGTAGATCAGGACGCGTGTGGTTGTCTGGCCCTCCTGTTGGTCATTTTCGATCCAAAGAACTGCGCCACTGCCGCTTGCAGTCAGTGTGTCTTGCTGAATCGAACAATGGCCGTTGAGCTGCCAGACATCGTAAACACCCTGTTTCCAGCGGCGAGCACTAGCCGCGCGGACAATGATCGGTGCGTTTGAAGAAGCGGCGGGCAGTTCAATTTGTGGCGCTGCCAGGAGGCTGTCTGGAACCTCGACGAGAGAGAGCAGCAAACCGATTAGCAGCGTTGTCTGCCGCACCGTGAATCGAATTGCAGAGCAAGTGGACTGACGGTGAGCCATCCGTAGCAGCGCAGCGGCAGGTGTACCGCACCGAAATGGTACAGTATAAGCCAGCGCGTTTCGTGAAGGCAGAGAGCGTGCTTTCAGCGGATTGGCACCCCAGCCTGGACGGAGTCGTTACGGGTTTGCAATGCGGCAGGAAATGGTGACGGTCCGTGCATCGTGCACGGACCGGGTGGTTGCATCGGCAGGAAATTGCGGACAGAAAGTGTTTCATCACGAACAGGCAATAACATCCCTGGCAAGCGGGCGGATTATAGGTACCCAGGGGATGGGGAACAAGGCAAATTGCGGTGCTTAATCCTGATTGCAACTGCCTGATAGAAAAGACTTTGCAGCTATTTTCGCGTGGCTCGCAAAGTCGTCGCGCCGCTGGCTGCCAGGAGGCAGAGAAAGGGCGTCACAGGCGCCCGCATACGCACATTGCTCCAATACAGCGTATGAACCACCGTCAGGGCCAGGGCGAGCAGAATCCCCCACATCCAGGCAGTTTTCCAGACCTCGCTTTTCAGTTTCCAGAGTCCGCGGACTGCGAGGCAAAAAAGTCCCGCGTACCACAGGCCTATTGCCCACCGTAAGACCCGCCGGGGCAGTGACTCCGTCGCCGAGACCTGGTGGGGTGCGAGTCGCCACAGGCGTCCCAGGCGTACTGCACAAGACCAGGCAAAGGCGCGCGGTTTATTCCGGATTGCTGTCCAGGCTGCCTCGTAATGCAGTTGATCTTGGTTGAGTTCAGCAGCGGGATCGGGCTCTCGGGGTCTTGGGAGAACTGGGGCATTGGCGATGGGCGGAAGATTGTGGGCGCCCCAGATCTGTCCCCAGGGTGCTGTTTCCAGATGATCGTAGAAACTTGCGTTGTTTGCCAGGTGAAACGTGTAGCCGCCGTGTGTGGTGGTCACGATAGGCCGTTTGAACTGGATCGCATTGCGGATAATCCAGGGCGCTAAGACGAGAACGCCAGTCAGGGCGATTGTAGCCAGACATACTAGTTTGCGTGCGCGCGGGACAGGCAGTGCTACACAGGCACCGCAACTCAACAAAAACCAGACCAGGAGCGAAGGCCGGCACAGCGACGAGAGCCCAAGTGCGACTCCCGCAGCACACGCTGCTTGCCAGTTGCGGCGATCTGAAAGTCTGGTCAGAGTCACCAGCCCGACTACCACCAGAAAAGTTGCCATGGTTTCCGTCATGACCTGGCTGGACTGGTACCACAGCAATGGATCGCAGAGTGTCAAGAACGCGGCCAGGGTCGCTCCACGGGCCAGCCCCCAGCACTGTCCCAGATACCAGGTCAAGCCAACGGTGGCCATTCCCAATATGACATGCAGACTTCCCACGATAAGCGGGCTGACCGTTTTACCTGGCATTGCAGCGCAGGCCAGCGCCCAGGGGTAGATGGGTGGTCGGTAGGCCGTGGGAACTGGAGTTTGATCTGGCGGGGAAGTGCTGTAACTCCCTCGGGTCACGAGGTTATTGGCAATCAGTCTGTAGCTATCCGGGTCTTCGGCCAGCTGTGGTGCCAGCGCCCAGCCGACGGCTCCGCGCAGCAGCGCGGTCAGGAGGAGCAGCCCCAACAGGCTGCCGGCCTTGTTGCGGTGCCCGGTGGAGGGCGATTTGGTTGGCGAGTAGGCAGCGGACATGAAGGACCATTGATGAGAGTCGCCGATCGAGTTCCCCGATCACGGGACGCTCAGAATAGTCGAAACCCAGTCATTTCAGAAAGCGGATTCTCGAACGATTCCGCGCTGGCAGCCACTTCCCAGCAGGCTGGTTCTGTCCAGGTTGCCGGTGCAAGTACCTGCCTGACTAGCAGCACCAGTGGCGTATCAGCTTTTCGTAGATGCGTGTACCTTGCTCAATTTGCTCCAGATCGATCCACTCATCAGCAGTGTGTGCCTGGGCAATGTCTCCGGGCCCCAGGACGATCAGATATTTCATGTCGGAAAACATGCAGCCATCTGTTCCGTAGGAGACCGTTGTTGATGTCTGACAACCGGTGAGCTGAAGCAGTTCCTGGACATAGGGAGATTGAGGATCAATGTAAAGTGGAGGCGCGACACGGGGAACTTCAAAATCAAGCCCGTGGCGTTCGGCACACTTTCGTGACCTTTCGACCAGTTCATTCGGATCGATACCAGGCATGGGCCTGAAATAGATCGTGCAGACGCTTTGAGGCGGCGTGATGTTGATGGCCGCTGTATGGTCGTTGATGCCGATGTTCCAGGTCACCGTGGGGGGATCAAATTCGGAGTTTTGCCAGCGTTCCTCGGTTTCCGTCTCTTCAAAGAGTTCTTTGATTTCATAGAGATATGGAATCATCGCCAGGTTCGCGTTGAGTCCTTCTCGTGTACTCGAGTGTGCCGCTCGTCCACGAGATGTCGCCACCATACCGTACGTGCCTTTGTGGCCGTGCACGACTTGCATCCGTGTAGGTTCACCGATAATTCCTCGCGATTCACCCGCGACCATTTCGGCGAACAGCTGGCTTCGATTAGCAACCTCCTGAGCGCCACCGTATCCTACTTCTTCGTCCGCGGTGCAGGTAATGTAGATGGGCCGGGCGAGTTCGGTTTCAGGAATCTTTGCAGCTGCAGTCAGCATACAGGCTACCGATCCTTTCATGTCACAGCTGCCTCTGCCGTACAACCGATCTCCATCTACGCATGGTGCGAAGGGGCCGTGGTTGTTCCGTGACCAGTCATCTGCAGGCACGACGTCTAGATGACCGAAGTAAGCAACTCCTCCACTGCCGGGGCCCTTCTTGCCGACCACGCAGGATTTGGCGACGCCAGCTGGATCTGTGTAATCGATGCGTTCTGTGGTAAATCCAGACTCTTTCAAACGCTGTTCAGCGTGATCGGTCACCGGGACATTGGTTAGGCAGCTCGTGGACTCAAAACCAACGAGTTCCTGCGTGAGTTGCAGTGCGTCCATCGCAGACTTCCTTTCGAGGATCGGGATGCCCGAGTATAGCAAATGGTGGCAGTGACGCATTGGTCTGGAACGGAAAACCGATCAACCCGTCCACGCGGATGGTGGCCATGTTTGTCGATGTTTGTTGGTCCTCCACTGTTGGCGAGCCCGTTGCAGGTGGCGTTGACTGTGCGTCGCGCCAATGGCTCAGCCGGTTTCAGGTAGCAGTTGAAGGCACGCCTGGGAGGGCAGTGATAGCCAGCGGGTAAAGCTCAATGCGCAGCAGTGTAAGGCTCCCAAACCGTTTGTGCTCGGTCGCGATTCTCCAGCCCTGGCGTTTCCACTGTACTTGCCATTGGGCAATCCGTTTGCGGACGCTTGGGGGCCGGGCATTCAGAAGAGCCCAGTAGCTGCGTTTAGCCAGGATTTGCTCCGCCTGTTGTGCGGATAATGGCTGGTCAGGCTGATTGGAAAGTGGGCTGAGGTGATAGGATGCGGTCAAGCGATATGGCCCAGTGACGGGCAGCAGGCAGTAGTCAACCAGTTGTTGTCCACCGTCGGGTAACGCAGCGGCTTCGATCAGGCCACTGCCAATCAGCACACTTTGCGGTGAGTCAGTTGTGGTTCGAGCCTCACGGTTGAGGTGCGCTACGGCGCCGCGCCAGTCCTGATTGCGATCAGCCAGGAACCTTCCGTCAATCAACCATTGCCTCCCCATGCCGCCTTGCTGTAGTGCCAGCAAGAGTAGCCCGGCCATGGCAAATTTCTGCTCACGCCAGGTGATCCGAGCCAGCCAGATGCCACACACCAGCACTGGCCCAGTGCTAATCGCGATCAGATAGCGGCGGTGAAACAATCTCAGAATATCCAGCCAGTTGAGACTCCAGACCAGCAGAAGTGGTGCGATGAACCAGCAGAGCAGGATTGCGGCTTGGTGTGATGGTTCTGCCTGACGCCTGCGAATAAGTCGAGAGAGGCTCCATCCGATGAACGGTAAAACGAGGTAGACATCCAGCGACAGCAGATGGACCATTCCCAAGGGACCGGGTTGGCCGATGAATGCCGCCCAATTCGATCTTCTCTGTATGATTTCCCACAAGTGCGGACAGGCAGGTAGAACTCCGATCAGAATGACGAGCCCATCCAGCAGCAGTTCGCGGCGCTGGTACGCAATTGCAGCAAGACGATTTGCCGGTTTCGTGGTCTCCGCAGAGCTGGCGCTGCTGGCGAGTCGCGACACAGTGGACCACGCGAACAGTTCTCCGAACAGCAATAACAGCGAGGTGTAGTGGAGGTAAAAACCTGCCAGGGTGGTTGCGACAAAAGCGGCTCTGATACCTGGTTTTGAGGGGCCCTCTAACAAACGAATGACGCAAA
>CAZITS010000176.1:0-9052 GCA_964542185.1 uncultured Pirellulaceae bacterium | reverse complement strand
CGTCCACGACACAAAGTCGCCGCCGGGGCAAATCGATGCCCCGGCGGCTGCCTGTGGAAAACGCGATTGCAAAACGGAAGGGTCGAATCACATCCGCGGGATACTTACTTGACTCTCCGCAGAACAATCGGATCCTCGTTGACATCCACCACTTTACCGTTCAGCGTCCGTTTCAAGATCACATGTTTGAACGTACCGGCATCCGAGAAGTCGTATAAACACAACTCGTACATCGGCCCTCTCGGCGTGTCACCGCTGCGTTCCCACAACAATTTCCTGTTTTGCCACAAGATCAGAGTGCCCTTGACGGAGACTCCCGTCGAGGTCTGGTACTGCTTGATGATGCGGCCGCTGGAGGGGTCGTAGCTGTAGACAACGTGTGCTTCAAACGCTTTTTCAGGACTGTTTCCTTTGGGTACTGACGTCCAGCTCTGCGTGATCAACGATCCAGTGGCGCTCAACTGCGCGCTCGATGTAATCGTCACATCGGCAGGAGCAATCCCATATGCCTCACTACCCGCATTGGCATAGTCGCCGCGGAACGTCCCCAGCAACTCCCGCAAGGCGTTCAGCCGCTGAGGATCGATCGTGGCGGCACCCGGCCCCAGGCGTTGCTAACGGAACACCCCGTACGCGAAATCATGCACCTCGTAAATGAAGTTACCATCGACCTGCAACAGGTATTGCAGGCTATTGGGCCGCCACTGCTCACCCTCTTTGGGCGGGTTACTGCGAATCCCCTCTGCTTGAAAACGCATGTATTTTCCGGCCACCGGATCAACGCGAAATTTCACCTGCCATTGGCGCATCGTCTTCCCGTTGGCACCGGTAACTTGATTGGTCTCAATGAACTCGCGTTGTTCCGCGCCAGCAACCACGGTCTTGATCCACGTTTCGACTTCCCCCCCAATACCGATACGGTCGCGGGTCCAGCGGCCCGGGTAGCGTTCGAGCTGCTCGTCGATGCCAGCGGCAAACAGGCCCTGTGGAGCAACCAGCAGCAACCCAAGAATCGTCAACAACGCCTGGTGAATTCGTCGTAATCTCATGGCAATCAGGGCTCCGCTGGCTGGTAGGATGTGGAACAGTTGGCAAATCATTCCGCCACGCAGCGCGGCGTGCTGGCCCCAATATAGAGGCTGCCGTGCCCAGGTGGGGTGTGTAAAATCGGGCAAATTTTACACCGGGGATCAACGGCACTGCCTGTCAACCGATCTGCCGACAGCCTCGCATTGACTACAGCAACCGACTGCTGACCGTGGGCAATCGCGCGCAGTATTGTAATTATCACAACGTACAGTAAGTTGTGGCCACACAAGGGAAATGGCGCCATGGTTGATCGCCCACAATGCTGAATGAACCAGGTCATCGCGAAGAAGATCACCGCGCGCATCGTCACGTGCGGATCGTTGCCGATGGACCCCTGCCGGCGGCGATCCGGAAACTGCTGGGAAACCATGTCGAAATTCTTCCCTGGACCGTCGCCGCAGCTGGTAGCCCATTGACTGTCGACGGCATCTACACCTACGACCGTCCCCAAGTGGATGGGGGCATACTCGACCAGTTGCCTGGGGTCAAAGTGATCAGCAACAACGGTGTGGGTGTGGATCATATCGACGTCGGTGCAGCAACGGCGCGCGGTATCCCGGTGGGCAATACTCCGGGCATTCCAGCCGGTGCCACCGCGGATCTGGGTTTTGCCTTAATCCTGGCGGCCGCGCGACGCGTGACAGAAGGCGATCGTTTTTCTCGCAGACCGGATGTTACGGTCTTCGACCCCGGAGATCTCGTGGGCCGCGAGGTCTATGGGCAAACACTAGGCATCGTTGGCCTCGGTCAAATCGGTGCTGAGGTGGCCCGCCGCGCCCGTGGATTCGATATGACGGTCGTTTACCATAATCGCCACCGTCGCATAGACGTCGAGCCCCTGGTCGAGGCACGCTACGTCTCGTTGTCCGAGTTGCTCGAAGTCTCTGACTTCGTCTTGCTTTCCGTTCCGCTTACAGAACAGACTCAGGGCATGATTGGCAGCGGCGCGCTGGCGCAGATGAAATCCACGGCCACTCTGGTAAATATCGCGCGCGGGGCGGTTGTCGACACGGCCGCGCTGACCGCGGCCCTGCAGAATGGTGACATCCACTCTGCCGCGCTCGACGTCACGGAACCGGAACCACTGCCGCGCGACCACCCGTTACTGACCATGGACAACGTCACGATTACACCCCATCTGGGAACTGCCTCAGCACAGACGCGCCAGCGGATGAACGAGATCTCGGTGGAAAATCTCCTGCGGGGCGTCCGCGGAGAACCCCTCTTGTTCGAGGTAAACCCAGCCAGCGGCTGAGAGCAGGTGCGAAAACCCCTCAATATGACGCAGGGCCGGCTGACATCGCGGCGCAGCCCCGCCCAAACAGGTCGCTGCCGCGACGGGAAGTTTGCGAAATCAGGCTCGGCTCGCGTTCGTTTCTCTCAATCTGGTCAACCCATTGTCCGATCCTACGACCGTAGTGACTCACCCTGACAATACGCGCCGGCCGGATCCCCTGGCAAGCAATCTGGAGAACGCGCGGATCAGGCCAGGTGCGGACCAGAACGCTGCGGTCCAATGTTTGCGCCAGGCGTGAATTACGATCCCGTTCACCAACTTCAAGGTGCCGTATGCCTACCTGCGCCTTTGTGCATATTCCCAAGACGGGCGGCACCACGCTCAAACACATTCTGCGTCGGAGTTTCCGAACACGCCACTTTGATGGGCGACTGTTGGACCATTAACCCGCCTTATGCTCCAACCGGAAACGCATCGGGGCAGCCGACTACAGGCACCCTGGCTGGATTGGAAAACGGGTTCGCAGTTTCGCCGGACATGGCATTCGACCCTATTCCGACCTGGCAGATGCCGCACCACAACTGCAGTACTACACATTTCTCCGCGATCCAATGCGACGGACCATCTCCGCCTTTGCATCCTATCAGGCCGACCGCAACGCATTCTGCTCGGAGGTGTCTTGCTGAATGCCGTAAGATGTCCAGACCGATCCGCACTGGCGTGTCGTTCGACGAATTTCAGCGTTGCGTTGCCACCCTTCGTCCGTCATGTAAGGGCGCTCATGCCAGAGGTGCAGGCAGATCGCCCGATAGCGGACTTGCTTGTATCTCAAACCGCTATTTTTCAGGCGCTCGCCCAGTTCACGATCCAAACCCCCGTATTGCATCCGCTCATCAAAACCATTGACTCCAACCACCGCTGCCCGCGCTACCGAGGCATTACAACCATTCAGAGTCGCCCGCGTGGTCGTCAAGTGATCGAACAGGGTCGCGGTCCATTTTCCCCGCAACGACTTCAACACATCCCGAGGAGATCGCAATCCTCGCTGCCAGAGCCAACGAGGATCCATGGCTCGGCGACTAGTAATATCGGCCACCTGAATCTCCTGGCTGACACCCGGGGGCAAGCGTACGTAACCGCCGGAGAGGACCACGTTGGGAGCCGCCAGTCGTCGGTGTTGCGCCAGAAAGTCTTCACGCGGGATGCAATCGCCATCTGTGAATACCAGGTAGTCGCCAGCCGCGGCGGCAATCGCCCGGTTCTGGATCGTACATTTGCGATAGCCCAGATCCTGGTGCCAAATGTGCTTGATGTCGATCCCCGTTTCCTGCTGCAAGCGCTTGATTAGCTGTGCCGTCTCACGCGTCGATCCGTCATCCGCCACCAGCAGCTCAAAATCGGTAATCGACTGGAGGGCGTAACCCCAAATCACTTTTTCGAGCCACTGAGGCTTATTGTAGGTGCTGACAATGACGGACATTTTCATCTGGATCGACCGATGTACGCGGGATCTGATGCAACCTAACCACCACCAATGGACACGCGACACACACTGTATTTGTCGGAATGGGCACGCCCGACGGTGAGCCGATTCTGCCGATTTTTCCGATGAATCGGCGCGCGTTCTGCCATTGCATCCCCCACACAAGGGGGTTAGCGACTGGCAAGTGGTACCGCTGACTGCCACCGCAACTCCCGGAACGGGCCGCGCTTGCGCCTATTCCGGTGGAAAGACGCTCGGTGTGCCGAACCACTCCCGATTCCTGAGCAGACGGGCCGCTCAAGAAAGCAGACCGTGGATCACCTGACCGTGGACATCCGTCAGACGAAAATCACGACCTGCATGACGGAATGTGAGACGCTGATGATCGAGTCCCAACAGGTGTAGAATGGTCGCGTGGAAGTCATGCATGTGGACCGCGTCTTCCTCGACCCGGTTACCGATGTCGTCCGACTGCCCGTATACGATTCCCGGTTTCACCCCCCCACCAGCGAGCCAGCACGAAAAAGCGGCCGGGTGATGGTTGCGGCTCTTGGTCCCCTTGCCATCTTGTGCCCAGGGGGTCCGGCCAAACTCAGTACAGAAAACGAGCAACGTCTCGTTCAATAAATCACGCTGCTGGAGATCCTTGATGAGACCGGCAATCGGTTGATCGACGCGCCGGGCATATTTCGCATGAGTCCCCACATCGCGGTGTGCCGCATCCCAATTGTCTCGGCACGCGCCAACGGCATCGATGATCTCGACGAAACGCACACCGTTCTCGATCAAACGCCGGGCCATCACGCATTGCGCTGCGTAGGAGGTGCGGTCACCGGGCTGTGCCCCGTACAACTCCAAAGTCCGCTGGGATTCCCGCCGCACATCGAGCACCTCCGGCGCGAGATCCTGCAACCCTTTGGCAGTACGGAATGAGTCCATTCGTGTGGCGAGCTGCGCGTCACCCGGACGACGGCGCAGGTGTTTTCGGTTCAACGTATCGAGCAGGCCTAGTTCCAATTCCTGTAAACGCGCAGCTGAAGCCGGTTGAAGATGCGGCAACGGTTCATCGCCCGGCTTGATACGCACGCCGGAATGCACCCCGGGCAGAAAATTTGCATCCCAGATCTGCGGCCCGCTGTAAGGTCGGTGTTCCGAAATCACCACATGTGCTGGCAGCTTGTCGTTGAACGTGCCCAGACCATAACTCAACCACGCCCCCAGACTCGGCATTGCGACGGTCGTACTTCCCGTGTGCAGCTGCAACGTGGCCTCACCGTGATCCCGGTGATCCGACTGCATCGAGCGGACCAATGCCACCTCGTGCATCATGTCACGCAGGTGCGGAAACAAATCACTGACTTCCGTACCGCACTGTTTGTTTGGCCTGAATCGCCACAGCGGGGCCTTCAGATAACGCTCTGTCCTGGGTTGCCCCGAAACGGCAGAACGCAGTTCTGGTCCAATCGAGACATCGTGATCACGAATCAGACGAGGTTTGGGGTCAAACGTGTCGACGTGAGAGTAGGCACCCGACATATAGAGGACGATCACATGCTTGGCGCGTGGGGGGTAATGCGGCTGACGAACTGATGGGCTGGCCGCAATCGCAGACCAGGCGGGCCGCATGGATCCGGCGGCGGCCAGTGTCGCACAAATCGCCTCGCGTCGGTTCACTGGGTTCATAGTGTCAGTCGACAAAGAAGAACTCGTTGCTGGTGAGGATAGCACGCGCCAGCGCAACCAGCCCTGGATAGGTTTCGGCTGCGGCGGTGACTGGCTGTGCCGCGCGATAGGCACTCAAGAACTCCTGCAATGACGCCACTTCGTCCGCTTCCGGTGCTCTGCCAAATGCCGAAAGGAACAGGTTCTCAATTCGTGCAGCCTGGCCATCTATTGTGGCAATCCGTGCGGCCAACGCTTCAGACTGTTCGCGAATGAACGTCGAATTCATCAGGAACAAAGCCTGTGCCGGAACATGGGAAGTCCGCCGACTTGCTGTGCTGCTGTTCCGATCGGGTCCGTCGAACTGGTCGAGAATCGAATGGCGAAACAAGCGTTGTGTCAGCAGGTAGACACTTCGAAGATCGGAAGCAGGCTCCATACGAAATGGACTGTTGAGATTAAAGCGGTTGTCGTACCAGGGCCGCATTGGATGCGGCCCTCCTTGAGTGCGATTGAGTTTGCCGCTCACCGCCAGCATCGCATCACGGATCGACTCCGCATCAAGCCGCCGCCTCGGGTACCTCGTCAGCAAAACGTTCGCCGGGTCGTTCGAGAGCGTGCCGGGCGGGGCCGCCGAACTCAGTTGATACGCCGCGGTCTGCATTAACCGCGCATGCAGCCGCTTCAGTGACCAGCCATCACGAACAAAGGTTTCAGCGAGCCAATCGAGCAGCTGAGGGTGTGACGGCCTGTCACCCTGTCGACCGAAGTTATCGGGTGTGGCGACCAGTCCACGACCAAAATGCTGTTGCCAGACTCGATTGACAATGACCCGCGCCGTCAGCGGGTGATTGGCGTTTGTCAGCCAGCGGGCCAGCTCCAGGCGACCAGATCCGCGCTCAATCAAAGGCGGTGTCGCACCATCAAGGACTTGCAGAAAACGACGCGGTACGCTGGCACCCGGCTGACGCGGGTTACCGCGGCGATGCAATCTGGCATCGTGAGGTTCACCTTCGGATACGGCAAAAACAAACTCAACCGGCGGATTCTTGGCCAGCCGCTGCTTCTCCTGCTTGATCCAAGCCAGACCATGCACCATCAGTTCGCGAAATGCACCGTCGCGGAAATCGAGCAACGCGTCCCGACGTGCCGCTAGTTGCGCCGTGTCTTTTCCAATTTCCCGCGCCTGCACAAGCTGACGGGACACCCCTTTGAATTCGTCCAGGGTTGGCTTGAGCCAGGGTCGGTGATGATTATTGATCTGGTACTCGTAACGTGTGATCAACGCCCAGTACGCCTTGCCCCGCTGGAAGGCGGCGGGACTGGGAACCGCCGGCGAGAGGCCCGAGGGCGACTTTTCGTTCGACATGCCCATCCATGGGTACGTCGTGCTCGCGAAAATTCCGTACAAACCGTAGTAGTCCGTGTGCAGTATCGGATCGAATTTGTGGTCGTGACATCGCGAACAACGTAACGTGATCCCCAACACGCCACGCCCGATGGTGTCAATTGTGTCCTCGATGGTGAAGTGGAGATCGTCTTTCTTCGTGTTGCCGAAGCGTCGTGACAAGGCGATAAACCCGGTAGCCACCGTCATGCCGCGGGCCGTTGCCTCATCGACAACTTCGCGCGCGAGAATATCACCGGCGATCTGAGACTGCAGGAATGCATCAAACGGCAAATCAGCGTTCAGGGAATCAATCACCCAGTTGCGATAGAGGTAAGCGGTATGAATCGGAATGTCACCGACGTCTCCTTGCGTGTCGGCATAGCGAGCCACGTCGAGCCATAACCGTCCTGACCGTTCGCCATAGTGCTGCGATGCGAGCAAACGATCAATGACGCGCGCAAAAGCCAGCTGGTCAGAGTCCGAATCAGAGAGATATTCCTGGATCTCCTCAGGGGTTGGGGGCAATCCGGTCAAATCAAACGTGGCGCGTCGAATCAGGGTCCGCCGATCCGCGCGATCCGTTGCCAAAACACCGGATTCGCGCCGTTTGGTTTCGAGAAAACGATCTACGGCCGTGGCGGACCAGCGAACATCGTCGATCGCTGGAGGTGCCACAATCCGGCGCGGTCTCAGTGCCCAATCCTCGACAGGATCGACCTTCAACACCCGCGTTTTCCTGTCGCTTTCCGTTGTCACAATCTCAGGCACCGGGGCCGCATCACCTGGCCAGATCGCACCATCGTCGATCCAGCGGGTCAGCACGGCAATCTCCTCGCGCGAAAGTCCCGCTGACTTGTCGGGTGGCATGTGCAGTTCTTTATGGATCCTCTTCACCGCATGGATCAGCAAGCTATCGTCGGCCCGTCCGGGTATCAGAGCTGGTCCGAACTCGCCGCCGACAATCAACGCACGTCGTGACCCAACCGACAAGACCGACGCGTCGTCGGTATCTCCTGCATGACAGTCGGCGCAACGTTCAATGAGCAGCGGCCGCACCTGCAACTCAAAGAATTCTTCTTTTGCAGCAATTGAGGGCGTCCGTCGTGGACGTTCCTTCATCGCATCCAATCCCCTGCGGTAGTGGTCAGCCACCATGGCGACCGATAGCGCACGTTCATAGAGTGCGAACTCGTCGATTGCCCCTTGCCATGGTGAATTCGGGTGCACTCCGTTGCCGATGCGCAGCGACCCGGTGTTATCAATCCCGGTCATCGCAGGAAACGTCGATTCACTCACCTGCTCGCCGTCGAGTAGCGCACGGATGGTCCCTGCGGATTGCGTCCGATCGACAATAATTGCAACATGGTGCCACTTGCCATCTCCAGCCGCTTTATCACCGGCCGGATTACGGATCGACACGCCGACGGGCCGCTCCGTGGCACCACGAATCCAAAAGTAATAGTGTCCATCCTGACGGGCGCGATAAAACCACATCGAGTTGGCTGAGAACCTGGTCTCATCGGCCTTGTAGAACAGACTTGCGTTGACAACATTGTCCGGTTTGGCCGCCTCATCGAGTAGCCACAGCTCGAGCGTGAATGAGCCGTTGAGAATCTTTTCGACCGCGGCATCTTGTTGTGGGTTGAGCTGCGCTTCGACCCGCCCCGCCAGATGACTTCGTGTGAAGGAAGCCGCCAGCCCGCTAATCCCACGACGCCCGGGCCCCATCGCTTTCAACTGACCGTGAATGTCGATGTGACGGGACTCGTCTCGTACCACATCCCCCGAAATCGTCTCAAACCGCCAGTACAGCGCGGGCTTATCAGCCCGGATCGCGGCGGCATATCCCGTAGCGGCATATCCCGTGGCAACAGAATCAGCGGCTGCAGTGTGACGTGCCATGAATAACGTCACAATCAATACACAACTTGACAGGATCTTCATCACAGCATTCTACAACCAACATCCACCGTGTGCGATTTCGGTTGACGACCCCCTTGCCCGAATCGTTGTATTGCGAATGCGACCGACAAGGCGGTCTCGAAACCGCCCGGTCAACCACCCTGCTCGCGACGCTTGAATCTGAGCACGGTCGACAATCAGATGGGGATCACCCGCAGACCTCCTGATCGGACCGTACGTTTGCGGCCGGACGTCACCGCCGGCCAGCACAACGAGGGCTGTCCGTGTC
>CAZITS010000175.1:0-9062 GCA_964542185.1 uncultured Pirellulaceae bacterium | reverse complement strand
CGACGAATCTCAGCGCGCGGTTCGTAAGGGCCACTGACCAGTTCCGTGTGTAACCTGGCCAACTTCGGATAGAGTTGCGCTTCGTACGCACACAGGGGTGGTTCGACCCACTGCAGGTCAGGATTATCTTCCCAGTTCTTGGCGCCGCCAAATTCGACGGAGATTAGCGCCGGATCACGACGGTCCAGCCGCTCGCGAAGATCGTCCAGAATGATGCCTAATTGAGGTCGGTAAAAATCGCGCATCACCTCATAGCACTCATTGAAGAAGCCCGCGCAATGGCCGCGTATCGTGCTGATGACCGCCGGTGATGTGCCAGGGACCGACGTGACTTGATTGATCATCTGGTCCATCGACAGTTCCGGTTGCGTTTGCCATACCGCTTCCAGGAGCTCCAGAATCCTGGTCATCGCCATCGCATTGGTATCAAATTGCTGGCGGTGCACACGCAGTTGCTCCTCGTTTTCTTCCTGCTGGTAGCCCGACGTCAACTGCGCGTAAGCGGAGTAGCACCTGACCGTTGAAAACGCAAAGAGCTTGGCCGCATACGACTGAAACAGACGGCCCACGTCGTTGGCATAGAGTTGATTGTCGTTTTCATTTTCCTGGCAACGCAACGCCAGCAGCAAAGCCTCGCGCAGCTGCTGCAGGTCCCGCATTCGTGTATAGAGAGGCCATCCGGCCGCCACTGCGCTGTAGTTGATCTGCCGCGCCTCACGATAAATCGCGCCGTCGCTGCCACTGTAAGGAGGGGATGTACCGGGTATGCTGCGAGAAAGGCACTCGACGAGGAGAGTATGACTCTTCAACATGGTCTCATACGACGCAGCGGAATAGCGTCGCGCGACATACTCCGATACCAGGCTCTTGATGTCCGCATAGCGCGTTGGATCCCAGGCGAGTTTCATGTACAGGTAGCGGACGAATGGATCGTACCCAATCATCTCCGGTTGGGTCCCGTAACCAATACAGTTGGAAAGCGGATTCGAGAGAATGTCCTGCGCGATCTTGATGACCTTTTGGTAGGGAATAAAGCTGTGCAAATAATCTCTGCCACCAAATGAGTCAATTTCCCAATACATCCACGGCTGCCCACGAAAATAGTCCAGTTGCTCGTGATACGGATCTGGTTGCAACCAGGGATACTGGGAAGTCCATACAACGGGATGTTCCATGCCTGTGACGAGTTGCGTTTGCCACTCCTCCGGATTCTTGTAGCGCATGGCGAGGCCCCAGCCATCGATGAAGGACCTGGTCTCTGGCATGTGTTTGAGAATTCGCCGGGATCCCATGTTGAATAATTTGGGATCCCATTTCGTGCCAAACTCGGCCGCACCTTCGGTTTCAAACACGGGAAACTGACTGGACATCGCATCCGGTGCGCCATAGTGCTTGAGCATCGACTGGATGTTGTTCTCCAGGTAGGCCTCGATACCGGGCGTGTCAATGATGTAGGTCGTCATCCGGTAGGCGGGATCCGGATCACGAATGACCGCGTCGGGAAACTTCTTGGCAATGGCATCCCGGGCATACTCGGGGAGATACTGAACCACTGGCGTATACATGAACTTCAGGCCCAGTCGACGACCGTAGTCGAGCGATTGTCTGGTGGTCTGAAGCACGTATTCCGGTGGCCACCAGGCGGTCAGGACGCCCGTATCCGGCGCCTGGCCAATCTCTGGGTAGGTCGCCAGAAACCAGCCGTAACCGATGCCCTGCATGTCACAAACTTCATAGCGTGACCAATTCTGTTTGTTCTTGACCAGAAAATCAAAGTAACTTTTCCATTCAGAGGTTGTCCAAAACGTGCCACGGCAGCGTTTCAGATCCCGAATCCAGGTCGTAAAAGGATTCTGCAGGCGAATCTCAAAACGAGGCCACTCCGTGACATCAAGATCCTCGACAGGGACGTGCGGACTGCGGGGTACATATTCCCCATCCTCGAAATACCCGACACCACAATACGTCTCCAGATAGTGGTAAACCGCGTACAACGTCGCCAATGGAGTTCTGCCGGCGAGGAGAATGTACGTCATTCTTTCGTCGCGTACCGAGCGGATGATGAAGCCTTCAGAATGAGCGGGCAAGATCCGGTCAAAAGAAACCAGGCCGCGGTCCTCCAGATCTGCTGCCAGCGAGTTGTCTGTTGCGGAACCAACCACAAACAGACACCGCGGCAATGGCCGCGGGGGTTTGAGGGAACGGACCACCGGAACATCACGCTGCAACAAACGCTGCAAATAGGAGGCAAGTTCGGCAGCCGCGTGGTTTGCTTTTTTGTTGAACAGAGGCGCCGCAAACACGCCCAGGTCGGGCACTTCTCCATCCAGTGGCAAGGCCCTTGCCACCATCGCCCGCTCTGTCTCCAGGACCACCGAGACATCTGCTTTGGTCGCCGCAGACAACGATTTCTCTGGGCGCACCTCTTCCATCGCTGCGTCCATCACTCCGTTGGATTTCGCCCCATTATCGATCTCTGCGTTCGAAGTCTGAGGCTGTGGTTCACTACCACAACCGGCTATCACCAGCAACAGAATACCCAGCCGTTGTTTCAGCATGAGACCTTTCCTTCGCCGCCGTCATCCCGTCGCAAAGTACCAGCAGCGTGGACTACGCAACCCCGCCTTTGCTGGACCGCAACTGCCGCGCGCTCGATCCCGCATCCCATACGATCAGTCCGGCTCTGCAGGAGTGCCTGGAGCCACAGGCAACAAATGCCGCACGCGGTGGTTCTTGGTATCACTGAGCACTAAAGTTCCATTCTTGAGCAAACAGATTCCGTGCGGCTGCCACAGCGGTGCGTCGACCGCAGCACCGCCGTCGCCTGCATAGCGATGTCGTTGGGGCCCCGCGCCGGCAATCGTACGGATGGAACCACGTGTCGTATCGATCGAACGAATAATGTTGTTCTCACCCTCGACCACGTAGAGCACTCCCGTCGCTGACATCAGGATACCCCGTGGACCGTCGAACGTGGCCTCCAGCAGCTGGCCGCCATCACCGCTGTAACCCTGGACGCCCGTCCCGGCGACGCGGCGAATCCGACCCGTTTTCAAGTCCAACCGCCAGACAACATGACCGCGGAACGAAGCAATCCACAATCCTCCGGCGTGAATAGCAATTCCCTGTGGACTGAGCAGTGGTTGCTCTGTCGCCAGGCCCTGTTCCCTGGGCATCCCCGGCTGGCCGTTTCCGGCCACGGTAGCGATGCGACCCGAGCGGGCATTAATCCGCCGGACACGGTGATTGGCAATGTCCGAGACGTAAATGTTGTCCTGGTCATCCAGTGTAATGCTATGTGGGTACCGAAACCGGGCACGCCGCGCGGATCCACCGTCCCCACGCACACCGGCAACGCCGTCACCGGCAATCGTGGTAATCACTCCACTATCTGCTGCGACACGCCGAATCACGTGATTCTGCATTTCGACGATTAGCATATTGCCGGCTGAGTCAAACCGCACTTCGTACGGTTCGTTCAACATCGCCTCAGTCGCCTGACCACCATCCCCGGCATAGCCGGCGCGGCCATTGCCTGCCACACGGGTGATCTGGGCGCTGCGCGGATCATAACGGAGCACTCGATGACTGCCGACGGTCGTGATGTAAATGGCGTTATCGGGTCCTTGCTCGACGCCAAACGGTAAATCAACGGGAACCTTCCGCGCATTTTTCACCGACCCCGGTGTATCACCCGGTTGCCCGTTACCGGCCAGCGTGTCAATGCGATAGCTCAGCGGCGCTTGCGCGATCGCATCAACAGGGTTCGCGCGGGTCTGCGCCGCGGCTCGACCTGAAGTCTCGATTTGCACGACGCGAATGTTGCCCATATCCAGGACAAGCATCCCCACCACCCAATACGCACGCTGCCAGTTCGCCATCACTGCTTTCCTCATGGCAACCGAGAAACGAACCCAATCCACACAGCTGCGCAACTGCCGCGCGTCTACAGAGGACGCAGCGCACCGACGCGCTGAACGCCGTGTCTGCGATTATGCCGGTTGGCGCAACGTCGTGCTACACGCCACCAGGACGGTGTACAACGATCCCACAGGTCCGCGACAATAGCGGGCCATGCTCCGGGCCAGCGGACAATAGCCCAGCATCCCCGGGCTGACGAGCGCTAGGCTACTTTGCGGACAGGGCATGGCGACGCGACACGGGGTTCGCTGGAAGACAACTCTCTGCGTATGCCTTCCAGCGTAATGGGGGCCTGATAACGCGGTTGGATCCGCTGACGCTTCAATGCGCGCAACGCCCGTGGTTTGACCCAATCGGGAAAATCAAACCACTCTACGTCCAACCGTCCCCAAGTGTGGCTGGCGCGGGCCAAATGCTTGATCCAAGCTGCAGGATTCGCGTTGACTTGATTCCAGGAACAACCCATTTCGGCCCTCAATGCGCGCTGCAAATACCATAACCCCCGCGCTAATCGCACGGCAGTCCAGCTCCGCCAGCCGCGTCGTTGTTTGATCTGGGCCAGTCCATAAAAGTACCGCTGAATATGAATCAATTCCAGACGATCCGGAGTGATCAAATGCTCGACGCGGGATTGTGGAGTCCACATACCTTGATACCCATCTGCGAGCCACTGCCGCATCAAGGCGGTTTCTTCACCAAGCAGGATCTGTTCGCCGCAGACGCCAAGGTCAGGGTCGTACTGATATTGTTTCTGAACCGCGACACGACACGCCATATTGGCGCCAAAAGGAAGCTCCTTGCGATCAAACGAAAAAGGTTCCTCTCCCAGTTCCCGTGTTGCGTACACACTGGCAATCGTGCGCCAGGCAGGGCGCAGCCAAGCGGGCTCAGGACCCAGAAACCGCGGCACAACCTGACCACCAAAAAAAGCGGCGTCGGGCCAGCGCTGCGCAGCGTGAACGTAAGCTTCGAGCCAATTCTTATGGACCAGTACGTCATCATCTGCCCACAAGACCAAATCACCTTCCAGTTGACGGACAACTCGATTGAGGGCGTACGATTTTCCCTGCTCGCGTACAAACACCCGTTCCAAGGGTAACGTCTGCTGGTGCTGGTCAAGGATCTGTTGCGTATGATCGGTAGAGTTGTTGTCGGCGACAATCACGCGCCAACGCACACCGGGAGGAATCGTCATCTCCGCCAGTGACGCCAAAGTGGCGTTGAGCAAATCCGCACGATTCCAGGTGCAAATCGCAACCGTAATGTCCATCTTCACCAGCTCACATGTTCGCAGGGAATCGTGTTGGTAGCTAAGCCCAAAAATCGGCCTGCTGGAATAATTCGATGCGGTGACCGGCAGTGCTGCTGATGCGTCCCGCGAAAAACCAATGGGCTGGCGACTATAGCGATTGTGACTCCGTTCTCCAATGCCGTCTTCATCAGACGATCCTCTTCAGCCTGCCGGTACCTTGTCATGTGCATACCTTGTCATGTGCATACGAAACAAAAGCACGTCGCCTGATTGAGATGGTCTGAACTGGCAAATTGGCCACTGCGAAATACCCTCTCGTCATTGGGCCGGCAAGCATAAACAAACGTACATCTCCACCGCGTTGAATTTATCGAGTCCGGGGATAACAATCGCCTTGTCAGCAACTCTTCACAAAGCAGCCCGCGATGGAAAACTGTGATTGCCTGGTGCTTGGCCTGGGAGCCATGGGAAGTGCAACCCTCTACCACCTTGCCCGCCAGGGACACGATGCAATGGGTATCGATCAGTTCGAACCTGGTCACGTGTGGGGCAGTTCGCATGGGCACTCGCGCGCATTCCGAGTCTTTTATCGCGACCCCCTCTACACCGAACTGGCCCAGGCGGCTTTGCCACACTGGCAAGAATTACAGGCAACTGCCAGGGTCCCGTTAATTCACCTCTGCGGGTTCCTGGCATTTGCTACCCCTGACAATCGGATGATGGAAGACAATCTAGCCGCGATTCGGCAAAGCGACGCTCCATTTGAACTACTGACACCCGCAGAGGTCGCCAGCCGTTTTCCGGCCCTGCAAATACCTGCCGGGAGTATGGCATGCTTCACTCCGCAAGCCGGTTTTCTTGACGCGGACCGCTGTGTCGCAACCCATCTCGCCGAAGCAAGGCGACTGGGAGCCAGCATTCACGGACAAGTCACCGTGGAACACATCGAGTTGGGGCGCGGCCACACGATCGTTCGAACTAGCGCTGGCGACTTCCGTGCCAACCGCCTGGTCATGACCGCCGGTCCGTGGACCCGTCAGTGCCTGCCAGAATTGACGCTCCCATTGACCGTAACGCGGCAACAGAAATTCTATTTCCAGCCCTCCGCACCAGGGGCGCTCGAGCCGACCTCTCTGCCCGTCTACGCCGACTATGACACACGCTATTACGGTTTTCCGCTACATGGACCTGGCGTCAAAGTGGCCGACGATACGCGTGGTGCCGAAACCGATCCTGACCGGATCGACCGCAGGGTTGATCATCAAGAAGGTGAGCGGCTGGGAAACTGGCTCGCCAGCCTGCTACCGCGACAGACATTCACCTTGCTGTCAGGTTCCACGTGTATGTACACGGAAACACCTGACCAGGATTTTTTGATCGGCCGACACCCGCGTCAGCCCAGCATTATTGTTGGCGCGGGATTTTCGGGACACGGATTCAAATTCTCGACACTGATCGGACTCATGCTGGCACAACTGGCCACCACCGGGTCGACTCCGTATCCACTACAGCGATTCCAACTGGATCGATTCAATCCCTGAACGACAACGTGCGTAACCGTTCCCGTTAGAGTGTCCCCTCGAGACCTTTTTGGTAGTACTTGTGCACAATCTCTTCCTGGTGCTCAAGCAACCAGTCAATGTCAGGCTCGTTGTGCATCGCTTTGTGGATCGAGAGTGCCGTCGCTTTACGATGGATTTCAAAGAGCGCTTTATGATCCAGATTCTCGTCCGTGGCGGCACCCGGATTGAGCCACACTGAGCAGACGATTCCCAGATCATTCGCCTTTTCTTTGGGAATATCACCCGCACGCACCGCATCCAACACGCCGTTGGCGATCGCCGCTTGGACGGTTCCCATCAAGATGTTGGTATAAGCGGTACTTTTGACGGTCACTTTGCTGACCATCAATGTGACGGGACGCACCTGGACATCCGTATTCAGGATAGCAAACACTTTGGAATGCCCCGCAGATTGATCACCGGTCAAGGTCGCAATCGCCACGCCGACGGGACCATCTAATTCACCAATCACCACTTCTGGCTCCGCCGCGGTAAACGGCGGTCCACCCGCCACCAGAGCCTCACCGGTTCGCATTACAATCCGTTCACTCATCGTTTGCTTCCTTAACTCCAAATGGAAAAGGCCCCTCCAAATCCGCTGGCCGTGATTGTATCGTGCAGTTGGCCTATCGCCGAGGTGGCATCGGTCGTCGTGTCCTGCGGCGCCGGTTCGCGATCACACCAAAAAGTGGCCTGCATACCTGCTATGCTGGCAGGAGCAATTGCAGCGTTTGCTACACGCCCCGCGTCCTCTTCACCCCGAGCCCGCCCATGGTGCCTTCTCAATCCTGCTTCCTCGTGGCTGTAGGCTGTATCAGCGCACTGCTGTCACAGCCCTTGGGCGCAGCCCAGCGGGTGCAACTACTGGTCGACGACCATGTGATTGAATCCCGCGAACGGTTGACGCGCGTGGTTCAACAACCGAAACCGCATCCCCAAAATCCCCTCATCGCAGCCGAACACGCCTGGGAGGGTTCCGTCCTCGAAATGCCCACCGTCTTCTGGGACCCTCATCTCAAGCTTTTTCGCATGTACTATTGGGCCGTCTACAACGCGGACACCATTTATACCTGCTACGCTACTTCCCACGATGCCATTCATTGGATCAAACCCCTGCTCGGGTTACACAAGGGCCCGGATGGCACAACCCGTAACAACATCGTCCTGCGCGGCGAAGGCAAGGTCGCTCGTACCCGCTACGTCGTATTGAACCCGGATACGACGGACCGAGCGCGACGTTACCTGGCACTCTACATTGACAATGTACCGGGCCTCACCGAATTCGTGGCATCATCGCCAGACGGACTGCATTGGAAGACCGAGAAAAAAATTGGCGATTTGCGAAATGTCCGCGGTGGCAATGTGACGAAAAGCCCGCCTTTCTTCCTGATCGAGCAACAATGGGGTCGAGATTCCCAGGACGGTCATCGCTACCGGTGTATTTGGCGCACCGAAAGCCAGGATCTGCTTCACTGGACCGGTGGCAGGATTGTTGTCGATCGACGCGCCGACGATGATCCGGATCTCGAGTTCTACCACGCCGCATCACATTTCATCGGTACCCAGTCCTACCATGGAATCCACTTCGGCTATCTCTACCTGTTCCACACCGATACTTCCCGCAAGGTCCGTGACGACGGTGTACGGCTTGCCGGAACCGTGGCAACCTCATTGATGTACAGTCGCGACACGATTCACTGGACACGAGCGGACCCAAAACGGCGTTTTCTGCCACTGGGTGGCAAAGGATCCTGGGATGCCAAAATGAACTACCTGATGCCCGAGGTACCGGTCAGAGACACGTTGCACTTTTACTACTGTGGGTTTGAAAAAGACCATGCATTTACCAGAAACAAAGCATCCCTCGGCCTGGCAACCTTACCACGCGATCGATTTGTTTCGCTCGAAACGATGCAAGAACCTGGCTGGCTGGTCACCAAATCCTTTATCGCCGAGGGTGACAACTTGTTTTTGAACGCCGATGCCACCGGAGGACAAATCCGTGTCAGCATCCTCGATGACCGCCAGAAACCGCTCGCCAAATTCAGTATGGACCGCGCCATTCCACTCGAAAGCAACATGCTGCACAGCCAGGTCACGTGGTCTGGCGCGTCCTTTGCTGAGCTGCGGGGCCAATCGATACGCCTGCGAATTCACCTGCAGCATGCGCGGTTATTTTCATTCGTAATCCAGTAATACCGATTTGTTGTCGCGCTGCGATCACAGACATGACCGGCCACGGGACCGGAATCGCGGGTGGCAATCCTCACCAGTCCAGCAACACGAGCCACCGCTCCAGCAACACGAGCCACCGCTCCAGCAACACG
>CAZITS010000174.1:0-9071 GCA_964542185.1 uncultured Pirellulaceae bacterium | reverse complement strand
CCGACAAGGAACTTCGCTACCTTAGGACCGTCATAGTTACGGCCGCCGTTTACCAGGGCTTCGGTCGCCAGCTTCTCCCCGAAGGGATAACCGCCTTCCTTAACCTACTGGCACCGGGCAGGCGTCAGTCTCTATACATCCACTTGCGTGTTAGCAGAGACCTGTGTTTTTGATAAACAGTCGCAGGAGCCGATTTACTGTGGCCCCCAGCAGCTTGCACCACCAGGGGCACCCCTTATCGCGAACTTACGGGGCCATTTTGCAGAGTTCCTTAACCACCGTTCTCCCGAGCGCCTTAGACTTCTCGTCTCGCCTACCTGTGTCAGTTTTAGTACGGTCGCGTAGTCCATTAACCCTAGAAGCTTTTCTTGGACGTCCTTCCGATGTATGTCACATAATGTGCACGGCCTTAGTTCCCCTTGGATTACGAAGGTGGATTTACCATCCTTCCTCCTCGGATCGGCCGACAGGATACTAACACCTGCCAACATTTTTCGGACGCC
This sequence comes from uncultured Pirellulaceae bacterium, assembly GCA_964542185.1. GTDB lineage: Bacteria > Planctomycetota > Planctomycetia > Pirellulales > Pirellulaceae > UBA9264. The sequence continues at coordinate 8,568 of CAZITS010000174.1, read as the reverse complement.
GTCCCTCCATCGGTGGGTACGCGGCACAGGAATATTGACCTGTTATCCATCGTCTACGCCTTTCGGCCTCGACTTAGGTACCGGCTAACCCTGAGCGGATTTACCTTGCTCAGGAAACCTTAGGCTTTCGGCGAGCAGGATTCTCACCTGCTTTATCGTTACTCATTCCGGCATAATCACCTCCAGGTCCCACCACCGCTCCTTACGGAACGGCTCGTATCTGACCTGGAGCGCTCTCCTACCGCGCAGATCACCCTAAGGATCACTGCACCCGCGGCTTCGGTGTCATGCTTACTCCCGTTCATTATCGGCGCAGAATTGCTCGACCAGTAAGCTGTTACGCACTTTTTAAATGGTGGCTGCTTCTAAGCCAACATCCTGGCTGTCACTGCAATTCAACTTCCTTAGTGACTAAGCATAACTTCGGGACCTTAGCCGACGATCTGGGTTGTTTCCCTCTCGACCACGCAGCTTATCCCACGCGGACTGACTCCCGTGATAGTCGTCTCGGTATTCGGAGTTTGGTTCAGTGAGGTACCCCGGAAAGGGCCCTCATCCGATTCAGTATCTCTACCCCCGAGACGTAGTGGCACGAGGCTATCCCTAAAGATATTTCGGAGAGAACGAGCTATCTCCGGGTTTGATTAGACTTTCACTCCTCCCCACAGATCATCCCCTCAGTTTTCAACCCAAGTGGGTTCGGTCCTCCACGCGGTATAACCCGCGCTTCAACCTGTCCATGGGTAGATCACCCGGTTTCGCGTCTACCACCAACGACATATTCGCCCTATTAAGACTCGGTTTCCCTATGGCTCCAGCCCGTAAGGCCTTAACCGTGCCGCAGACGGTAACTCGCCGGATCATTATGCAAAAGGCACGCCGTCACCATTGCTCAAAGAGCAATAAGCTCCGACCGCTTGTAGGCGCATGGTTTCAGGTTCTGCTACTCCCCTAATAGGGGTTCTTCTCACCTTTCACTCGCGCTACTGAGTTCACTATCGGTCATCGGAGAGTATTTAGCCTTACGGGATGGTCCCCGTAGATTCAGTCGGGGTTCCACGTGACCCGACCTACTCAGGTACCTCTCGGAAGACTGCTCTGCTGTCGCTTACGGGACTATCACCCTCTGTGGTTAGTCTTTCCAATGCTATTCTGCTAGCAGGCAGTTTTGTAACTTCCATGTGAGAGGCCCTACAACCCCGCTCCCAAAAATGGGTTCGGTTTGGGCTATTTCGCTTTCGCTCGCCGCTACTAACGAAATCGATTTTTCTTTCTTTTCCTCCGGTTACTTAGATGTTTCAGTTCACCGAGTTTGCCTCCACGCGCCTATGGATTCAGCGCAGGAACAATTCAGGAATCCCAGGATCAAAGTTCGTTTGTCAACTCCCCCAGGCTTTTCGCAGACTTCCACGCCCTTCATCGCCTTCCGATACCAAGACATCCCCCATGCGCCCTTGGTAGCTTGACCACTTGAATCCAAAACTCTCAGAAAAGAAATCCCGTTGACCGCCAAGTGAACCCCGAAAACGGGACCGCTCGAAATCAAAAGAAATCCTTAACCGACGAATCCAAACGAAATCCGGAAGCTCAACCCCGAATTTCTGGTCGCTACTTGATCCAGTAACGATTAACTCCATCGTCTTTTTGGCGCTAACTTCAAAAATGCAGTAACAAAACTAACACTCCACGTCGGACAGCCTTGAAAAGACCAATCCCCGAGAGTGGTCATCCCGTTACTACGAAGATGCCATCTACTTGCAACAACCAAATTGTCAAAGAGCAAATGATCGTCAACGACGACCTCCTGCCAGAAACTGACAGGAAGCACCTTCTTGCTCAAACACAAGAAAAAGACACTTCCTGACTGTCGCTCGAGGCAGGAAAGGGAGACTGGAAAAGCAAATGCTGGTTCAACGCCAGTAGGCTCTCCCAATCGCCAGAAGAGGTGATTTTAGCGACCGGTACCAACACCGTCAATCGCCAGGGGAGCAACTATTCGGAGAAATAATTACGCCGCCCACCCGAACTCAAACGCAAGACACTTCTAGCCATCTGCAACACAGACACAAAGTGGAGACGAGCGGGATCGAACCGCCAACCCCGGGCTTGCAAAGCCCGTGCTCTCCCAGTTGAGCTACGTCCCCGTGAGCTAACGTTCCCGCACTTCCTGTACGGTGGCTGCAGACAATTACGCAATCGAATGCTCATGCCTGCAGTTGCCTCTCAGCAACAGCGCAACCACACACTGTCAGTGGGCGTGCATGGAGTCGAACCATGGACCTCGTCGTTATCAGCGACGCGCTCTAACCAACTGAGCTACACGCCCGTGTCATGGAGTTCGTATTGTAGGAGCGGGTCGCCGGGTGTCAAAAAGGGACCCCGCTAATTCATTGCTACCGCCAGAGCGGCGAAAGGCCAGGTCCGTTACACAGACGGCCTCTTTCCCCACGTGTCGAGATCGCTTGGCCCGATAATCGCTGCAATCCTAAGAACCGCTACCTTTTCTTCATGCAGCCCACTTTATCTAACCGATAACGAACCGAGTCTCGGGGCAGATCCCCAGTGCACCAAAGCTAGCATCGAGGAGCTCGTTATGTCGCGATTGTCGTGGCTACGTTACCTGGTCGCGGGATTCCTGGCGACTTGCCTGACGAATTACGGACGGAGTGAAAACCCAACCAGCAGCCAGGCTCTGCGACTTGCTCCAATTCAGCTCAAAGTTGACATTGACCGTCCAGATCCAAAGCAATTTGACCAGTACTCGGTGAAAGCTACCTCAACGGGCAAAAATGAAGCTGGCTGGGTCGTAGAAGGACCTGCTGGAGAGATGCTTCGTCGCTTCGTCGATACGAACAAAGACAACAAGGTCGATTTGTGGTGTTACTACAAGCGCGGAGTCGAGGTCTACCGTGACATCGATGCCGACTTCAATGGTAAAGCGGATCAATACCGTTGGTTGGGCACCGCCGGAATGCGTTGGGGCTTGGACCCGGACGAGGACGGCCAAATCAACCAGTGGAAAGCCATATCAGCTGAAGAGGTCACCTCAGAGGTGGTCGCCGCTCTGGCTACCGGTGACGTCGATCGATTCAAACTTGTCCTGCTGACAGCCAAGGAACTGAGTGACCTGCAACTCGGTACCACACACACCGAACAACTGCTGGAAAAGCTAAAGGGCGTGGAGTCGGGATTCGAACGACTTGTGACAGCACAAAAAGTCGTCCGCCGCACAACTCGCTGGGTACATTGTGTCGCCAGCCGACCTGGCCTGATTCCCGCTGGAACCCACGGTTCCCGAAAAGATTTGACACTGTATGAAAACGTCGCAGCGGTGATTGAAACAGGCAGCACGCCACAACAAATCAGCATCGGCACGCTCGTCCAGGTCAGGGGCGGTTGGCGCGTTGTAGACTTGCCACATGGGTTTTCTCCGGATCAGGAGCTCACACTCGGCGCCGAGATCTTTTTCCCGCCCGCCATGCAACCGGTTTCGCTTCCGACAGCCACAACCCCCGTGGGAATTAGCGACGCTGGCCAAGAACTGCTCGCTCAACTCAATACGATCGATGAAGAACTGGAAACGGCAAGCAGAACATCAGACCGTACTTCGTTACACGTCAAGCGGGCTGACATTCTTGGTAAGTTGTCACAGCAGTCTGCCCCTAGCGAAGAACAGCAGACCTGGGTCCGCCAGCTGGCGGATACCGTGAGTGCCGCAGTACAAACCGGCGAACTTCCATCCGGCGTAGATCGCCTGGAAGATCTGGTGAAGCAACTAACGCGTGAACAACAACCCGATTCGTTAATCGCGTACGTTCGCTTCCGCCACCTGTCTGCTGACTATGCACAAAAAATCAACGAGCCCGATGCCGACTTTGGAGCAATCCAACAGCAGTGGCTGGCGAATCTCAAGCAGTTCGTCACATCCTTTCCAAAGAGCGAGGATGCCGCAGAAGCCATGTTGCAACTGGCCATTGCACGCGAATTTGAAAATCTGGAAACAGAGGCCAGCGCCTGGTATGCACGCATTATCAAGCAATACCCTGATACGATCGCGGCGCGTAAAGCGGCCGGAGCCCATCGTCGCTTGCGGTCAGTAGGCCAGAAAATCGCCCTGCGTGGCACAACACTCTCAGGCAAAAAACTCGACCTGGCATCGCTGCGAGGAAAGGTGGTGGTCATACACTATTGGGCCACCTGGTGCGAACCTTGCCTGGAGCAGATGGAACAACTCCGAACGCTCCAAACCAGATACGGAAGGAAACGCTTCCAGATCGTCGGTGTCAATCTGGATACCAATGCACAAGACGTTAAAGCCTATCTCCAAAATCGACGGTTTCAGTGGTCTCATCTCTTTGAGAAAGGTGGACTGGACAGCCGACTCGCCAACGAACTCGGTATTCTCTCTCTGCCAACGATGCTCCTGATCGGTGCTGATGGAAAAGTCCTTACCCGGAATCTGCACATCGAAGCAGCCGAGGCTCAAGTCAAGGCAGCATTGCGGTAGCAAGCCGAACATCTGTGAATGCCTCCTCCGCTGGCTCGGACGCGCAGGTCGCTGCGGTCTGTGCAAGATGATCACCAGCACATCCCCTGCGTCGGAGCTGCGGACATGCCCTGTGCGGTGTGTGCACCTGAACGATTAGGGAGACTTTTCCGTGCGCAACTGTTCAATCTGAGAACCCCACCCCTCATGGGTAGAAATCTCGCAGGCTGTCAAAAATGGCCGCAACATGTTTCCCAAAAGCATCTTACGGAACATTTCCCAGGGTCACGAAGAGCCGTTTTAGACGTTGAGTCCGGCAAAATCGAAAAAAACCTGCTATTCAGCACGAGCCGTTACCGACACATAAGTTAACGGCATTCGAATTGTCGAACTTCAGCGTTGCGCCGGGGGGCCTACGCAAGCGCATTCTCCGCCTTGTAGATTCCCAGCCAGTTCGCGCTGGTTCGTTTTTCGTTTCCTGAAAACGACCTGGACATTTCCCGCGAATCCGTCGCCCTTTCTCATTACGATTTGGCAGAGATAGGATCAACGGCGGACCCATTTTCTACTAAGGAATCCTACCTCAGGAGGGGGGACCCATGCGAAACTCCGTGATTGGGTTGGCGCTGTTCACGATTGCCACCCTGGCACCGTCCATGCTTTGTGCCGATGATCAGGCAATCGCAGATGCCCTGTTAAGCAAGCTGCAAACACACAAGCAAGAAGGAGCACTCAAGGGCTTTGCGGTCGATCTGCAAGTCGATGACGGCGAAGTGCTGTTGAGCGGAAAAGTCCGTAACAAACAACAGCTTAACCTGGTCCTGGATACTGCCAGGCGAATCCGAGGCGTAAAGCGAGTGGTGAACGACCTTGCCATTCAACAACGTACAAATGGCGGTCCCGCACTGCTGTCAGCTCTGGATCCCCGGAAACTGATGAAAGTCGTGCCCGTTAGCAACGACACAGAAGAAGAGTCTGAAATTATCGATGGAGACGACGACGCACTGGCCAGTGCAGTCATCGCCGAATTGCAGAAACTCAAGGATCGTGGCCAGCTGCGCGATTTTGATCTGGACCTGGAAGTCACCAATGGATCCGTTTGGATCAAAGGTCGGGTCGCGTCGAACAAGCAGCAATCGCTCGTTCTTAACTCCGCAGCACGCGTTTCAGGCGTTCGTCAGGTTGTCAACGCCTTGGCTGTCAAGCAAACTGCCCGGTCCATGGCTCCTATCGTTCGCAGCAATGCCCTACCGGTTTCCAACGTCGAAACGGCCGAACCGGAAGTCATTGGCAGTGCTGTCGAAGCTGGTCGTCCGGCACCCGTGATGAGCCAAATGGCACCTCAGTACATCATGGCTCCGATGCACAGGGCACCGAACATGCCCCTCGCTTTCGCACCGTCCCAGTCAGTCGCTCAAGGTCAAGGTGGCCAGCCAATGCCAATGCATTTGGCCACCAGCCGAGTCGGTCAAGCACCTGCTCGCCACGACCAGCCGCAGCTTCCTGGCTACGCCTGGCCAAGTTACGCCCCGCATCCCAATTACGGGTCGGTCGCGTATCCGAAGCAGTACTCTCCGTCGGCATGGCCTTACATCGGCCCATTCTACCCGTATCCCCAAGTCCCGCTTGGCTGGCGCAAAGTTGTGCTGGAATGGGATGATGGCTGGTGGATGCTGGACTTCAAGTCAAAGTAAGCCAGTGCAAATGAAAACGTCGGGCTGACGGGAGTCGTTTCCAACGCCAGGCGGAGAAATGTCCAAGTTCGCAGCAGCCCGGTTGTGCAAAACAGCCGGGCTGCTTGCGTTGCTAGCTCAGAGCAGCCACACAAACTGACCGGAATTTCCGGCATCATCAAGAATATCCACAAGTTTGGCCCAGATTAACGCGATAACACTGTCTAGATCTGACACTAGACACAAGGGCGAAGCCATGTCTCATAAGACTTCTTCGATTCTGAGCAGCACCCTGCTGGCCCTGATCGCCATCAACCTCTCAGGTTGCTACGGAATCTCTCATGGTCCCAACCTGGGGATCTTCGGGATTCCCATTCCCGTTAGTCCCCTGACGCAAAAACGTTTGGAAGACAAGTTCTGGGAAACCGAGCGCTATGGTCGTGTACCGATTCTCGGACCATTAACCGCGGGTGCACCAGCACGCGCCCTGGACATGCCAAGTGACGACGAAGTCATGCGAGCTCTGGAACGAGCCCGCTCGACCGAGGGTGGTGTCCCCTTCCTCTTTGAAAAGCACCGCGATGACGTGCGAATCGTCAAAGAACTCATTGCGGACTATGTCGACCCACCCAGGTTCTACCCTTTGATTGGACCGGCACAGCTGCATCACGCTCACTTTAAATGCACAATTTATTTCAGCGAAACGACCAACGTCTCCTGGCCGATTCCCCATCGCCTCGTCGATCAGGACGCTGTCGAAGTCATCTATGTTGACCACAATCACCTGCACATGGTGGGTAACGTGGATCCCGGAAATAACACACCCTACTAAATACAAGCTCGTTTTGAGCAAATCGGAACAATTCCAAGCAAACAGAACCTGCGACTTTTGTCGCAGGTTTTTTTGTGCGCGGTCATAATCGGCGCGCTGATCGAGGTAATTGAGCACAAATGAATGACTGAGCATTGCCACCCATGGCAAAATCTCCGGTAAATCCTCTTCCATGCAGAGAAAAGGGCCGCAGAAAAATCGGGGGTGCTTAGCCGTATTACATCGCCTAGAATTAAATCCAGTAGTTTCAGCGTAGGAAAATCACTTTTCGTTTTCCCTTTCTACGGGTTTTCCGTCATGCTTGACCTCGTCAGCCCTCGCTCTGCTGTTCATATGACACGAGCTGGAATTGTCCTTCTCGCATTGCTCGCCAGTGGATGCGGCGGATCCAACAATTCGGAAGCACCAAAAATTGGTGGCTTTGAAGTCGACGATTCGGACACCGCTCCTTCCACTTCGACCCCAATTGCAACCCGCCCTGCCCAACCACCTCCCAAACAAGCCGCCAGCGCGCCGCGACCGAACGACGTAACCGCTGGAACTGGGCCCGCAAACGGCACCAACCCTACCCCGACACAGCAGCAGCCGGCGGCTGGCGGCAAGTCGATCGCGAGCATACCTGTAAAACCCCCGAATGCATCAAAGTCCAACACTGCTGTCTCTTCCTCAGGCTCTGGGGCAGCACCGCGAGAAGCCGTGGTGACGCCTCCGGGAAAAAGTCGGCAACCGCGTCCTCGTGGCAGTCGTGTTCGACCTCCTCAATCGGTTTCTGGCGAACAGCTCAGTGCGCAGGACATTCCGGAAAACAGCCCCAAGAAGCTCCAGGCATTCATAGAACGCGTTGATCTGGAACTAGCCCGCATTACAGATCCACGCATGTCTCCCGACGCTGTTCGGGCCAAGGTGATGCCTCTACTCAGTTCCAAGCTCACGGCGGCCGAGAAAATCCTGGCGTTACCAAGCGAAGAACCAATCCGTGAAGTGGCACTGAAAGCAAAACTCGACGTATTAACTCAACTGCAATTTCTGACCGCGGAAGACTTGACACCCAAATTTCGAGAGTTTGGTCAGCAGCTCAGAAAAGAGAAAAATGCCAAGTTCGCGCGCCAGGGTAGATTTGTCCTGTTGCAGCTCCAGATACAACAGGTCCGCGAGAAAAAAGAAACCAACGTGGCGGCCTTTGTCGACGAAATCAAAGCCATTGTCGCGGAAGAAGACGCCGATATTTCGGTTTTTGAAGCTGTGCATGGTTGCGCCATGGCGTTAGAGAGTATCGGTCGCCACGAATTAGCTCAGGACGTGATGTCCACGGGGGCCACAAAATTCGCTCAGAGCGAAGACCCACGCATGGCCATCGAAGGCAACATCATGTTAGACCACCTCGGCTTGACCAAAGCGAAGTTCTTCAATTTGGTTGAAATGGTAGTTGCCGGACGACAGGGAGCAATGGAAGAACTAACAGGGTCTATCCAAACACTCTTTTCGACGCGCGAACCAAGCCGCTACATTCTGCGCAACCTGGCAGGAGCTGCAGCCCAGTTTGAAATTGCCGAACGCTATCAAGAATGCCGTGACCT
>CAZITS010000173.1:0-9073 GCA_964542185.1 uncultured Pirellulaceae bacterium | reverse complement strand
GGTGATGTCCAGGTCGAAGCCCCTCTGCAGCCGGACACAGACAATGCACATATGCAAACACGGATGGCTCGCAAGTTGCCAAATGGCGATTATCTCGTTCCCCACCTGCTAGGATTCGCTGTCAAACAGTACTCCAAATCTGGAGAGGTGAAACGAGTTATTCCCACAGATCTCGATGAACTCGGCGGGCGAAAAGGTGAAAACTGGCCGTTCACTGCGATCCAGCTGGCTTCCGGGAATGTGCTCGTCAATCTGACACATGGAAACAAGACGGTTGAGTTTGATCCAGCTGGAAAAGTCGCCTGGCGTGTGGACAATCGCCATGTCGCGGGGCGTTTCGCCGATCCTTGCGGCGGCCAGAGATTAGCCAATGGCAACACGGTGATTTGCAGTTACGGACAACGGGATCCAACCAGGCCAAGAGCCTTCGAAATCACTCGAGCGAAAGAGGTCGTTTGGGAATTTCTTTCGGCGGATATTGGCTTGCATGAAATTCATGTTTTGACAACGAATGGAAAGTCGGTGGCTGCGACATCACGAAAGTAGTGTCGCGGATGCATGATCTGTTTGTGGATCCAGCACACTTGCGGTGTCACAGTGGTGCTTGCTTGATTGCACAGCGGGCCAGGAGTATTTCCACAGGAGCCAGAGGTGTTTACACAGGAGCGAGTGAAGCCGTGAATACGAATCGTGTGGTGAAGTGTATTGCCCTGCTGCTGTTGTCGCTGCGCGCGGAGGTGTGGGCAGCTGCGCCCGAGTCGCAGAGGCCACCTAATTTTGTGGTCATCTTTTGCGATGACCTGGGTTACGGGGATCTCGGCAGCTTTGGATCAAAGACGATTCGGACGCCGCACCTCGACCGGATGGCCCAGCAGGGACAACGCTGGAGCCAGTTCTATGTCGGCGCCTCGGTCTGTACGCCCAGTCGGGCGGCCTTGATGACGGGCCGACTACCGATTCGCAGTGGCATGTGTTCGAGTCGCCGGAGAGTCTTGTTTCCCAATTCGAAAGGCGGTTTGCCTCAGACCGAAGTGACGATCGCCGAGGCACTCAAACAGAGAGATTACGCGACCGCGTGTGTCGGTAAATGGCACCTGGGGCATCTCCCTCAGTTTTTGCCCACCGCGCACGGGTTTGATTCCTACTACGGGATTCCTTACTCCAACGATATGGGTTTGACACCGCAACCGAAAGGCAAAAAACGGTTGGCGTACTACGCCGCGAACCGGGCCGTGGATCTGGATTACTGGGGGCGTGTGCCGCTGATGGAGGGAGCCAAGATCATTGAGCGTCCGGTTGATCAGACCAGCCTGACGCGCCGCTACACGGAGCGCGCGGTCCAGTTCATTCAAGCCAATCGCCAGCGGCCGTTCTTTCTCTATCTGGCACACAACATGCCCCATGTCCCGCTGTTTCGTTCCGAAAAATTTCGCAACGTCTCGGCGGGTGGTGTCTACGGTGATGTGATTCAAGAGATTGACTGGTCCGTCGGACAGGTGCTCGACACCATTCGCACCGCCGGCCTGGAGAAAAACACGGTCGTGGTGTTTACCTCGGATAATGGACCGTGGCTGTGGTTTCGCGACCACGGCGGATCGTCGGGGCCGTTGCGGGGAGGCAAGGGAGGGACCTTTGAAGGGGGCATGCGCGAGCCGACCGTTATCTGGGGCCCGGGGATCGTGCAACCAGGAGAGGTGGCGGAATTGGGAGCCACCATGGATCTGTTGCCCACATTCTGTGCGTTAGCCGGCATTGCTGCGCCGGCCGACCGAACCCTGGATGGCCACGACCTCTCAGGAGTCTTGATGGGCACCGGTAAAAGCCCGCGACAGACCGTGTTTTATTATTTGGGTACCGAAGTCTGGGCAGTGCGGCACGGCAACTACAAAATGCACTTGAAGACGGTGGAACCGGCCTACGGTGAAGGCAAGACAGTAACAGCACACGATCCACCTCTGCTGTTTGATTTGTCGGTGGACATCGGTGAGCGCAAGAATGTGGCTGCCGAACATGCTGAGGTGCTATCAGAGCTGACTGCTTTGGTGGTTGCGCATCGTGCATCGATCAAATCAGTACCGTCCCAGCTGGAGATCCGTTGAGGCTGGATAACCCGGTTGCCTGAGTGATTTCTCCCAGGAGAGACCCCCTGTTCGCCGCTCCCCCGACGCACAGCCTGTTCCCGCGTTTTCCTTGGGGTTGTCCCGCGGAGGGCCGCGGCGAGCAAACGCTACTAATGGTCAGCCTGGCCCTGGCAGTGTTTTGGCAGACGGCGATGGCGGATGACCGGCTCGATCGCGTCGGGCACTTGTGGACACCGGACGCTGAATGGCGTCTGGAGAATCCAACCTATCAAGGTAATCCGTACGACGTGATCGCGACCGCGACGTTTGTGCATGCTCCCAGTGGCGTTCAGCACACTACCGGCATGTTCTATGACGGCGACGCTGTCTGGAAATTTCGGTTTACCGGGACTCGGCTCGGCCAATGGTCTTTTACGACCCGCAGTGGTGATCCAGATTTAGATGGCCACCGCGGTACCGTCTCCGTCCAGGAGGACGCCGCTGCGTCTGGCAGGGGATTTATCACCAGCCTGGCTGGCAAGTGGGCCCGACCGAGCGGACGGCAAGGCAGCCTGCAGGCATTCGTGCCGCAACTGGTGATGTATGCGGCGCCCCGGGATTTTTACGGCCGGCCCGCCAGGATCGACGCGGATATCGAGACCTTCCTGGTCGAACACGGCTTTAATGGTTTTCATGTGATGGGAAGTTGCCATTGGTTCGATATTGACCAGCGCGCCTCGCATGAGATCAAGCAGACCAATCCGGATCGGCGCACCTTCCAGGCATTGGAGTTGCTGATCCGCAAAGTCCACGCCGCAGGCGGGATGGTGCATCTCTGGATGTGGGGTGACGAATCGCGTGGTTGGACACCCCACCGCTGGGGTCTCAATGGCGCTGTCGACCAGCGACTGCAAAGGTATCTGGCGGCGCGTTTGGGGCCCCTGCCCGGCTGGACGATGGGTTACGGGTTTGACCTGGACGAGTGGGTCGTGGCCCGCGATCTCGAAGTATGGCAGCGTCATCTCCAGGAGCAGTTCGGCTGGTCACATCTGCTTGGTGCTCGGGACGCCGGACCGAATCGTGGGTTGGACCATCGTCGCAACCAGATCTACGAGGGGCTCGGTTACGCGGGTTACGAACACCATCGCCCCGCGTTCGCAGTGTATCGAGCGGCGGTCACCGCCCGCCCTGCCCGCCCAGCTTTTTCTGAGGATCGGGTTCGTATCCGTCACTCGCGGGAGTATGCCGAGAAAGACTACACCATGGAATTGACCCGCCGGGGGTTGTGGCATTCCACTATGGCGGGAGGCGTGGCCAATATCTGGGGACATTTCCCCCCTGGGCGGGATGCCTGGCAGGGTTCGGCCCGCTATCAAAACCCGCAGATGATCAAAACCTATAGTCGCTTTTTTGCCCGCCGTTTTCGCAACGAGATGAGGCCGGCAGCCCAGGGCATGTGCCTCCAGGTTCCGGCGGGGACGCACTACGTTTTCTACGCGGAAGACACGGGGACGATGATGCTGGATCTGACCGCGATGGCCAGCGTGCAGCCCGCCGTGGCAGTCGATACGTTACGGCCTTACCAGGAGTTGCCGCTTGGCCGTTTGACGGCCACGGAAACCAGCTGGCAGGCACCGTATCGTTCTGATTGGGCCATCGCGGTAGGCGTGTTCAAGTAACCCTGGGTAATATTTCTCTGATGTCCGTGCGCTGACTCTCCAGTCTGCCGAGTTGGCACTTAGCGTCGCCAGGTAGGTTTTTTCTTGCGGGCACGGGGGTGTCGCGCCGGTTTGTGCTGCTGGTCCACGTCGCTGATCGAACCACCGGGAAGCTTGTCGATCAGTGACACCAGCTTCGCCTGAGGGCCCCGGTCCCGGCCGGCTTCCGCCGAACGGCCCGCGCTCTCTTCCGCCTCGCGCATTTCACGCCGCGAAGTCAATTCGTATTTCACGGGCTGCTCAGGTTTGATTTCGAGCGGGGGCGCTTCTTCTCCCAGCGCGGAAATGTGGAAGAATATGTCACGGCCCGAATCGGGTCGGATGAACCCGAATTTCTTGTCGGGAAAATATTGGATGATGGTGCCGTAACGCATAAGTTCCTTCCGGGACGGTCAAGGAGCGTTTGGTGACCAGTAGCGGTCACCCTCCCCTACCCTAGCATCTGGTAGCTATGCAGATCCAGGGCCTCGCTGGCAGGGAATGCGGCGAGGTGCAGGCGGAGATGCGTTCTGCTAGCCTTTCCAGGGACGCTTGGCCACGCCCAGGTGACCGAGCCAGCGATCCGCTACAGGAGCCAGGCGAAAGCGATGTCCCGATCGATTGGCTGGACTCTAGGAACCGTGTTGATCTGCCTGAGTACTGCAGCGAGTGCCGCCGAGCCGGTTACCGGCCAGCGTGTGACGCGACCGATCGCGAGCCGGCTGTTTCGCCACCAGTACACGATTTACGATCGTGAATTCTGCGGCGCACAGGTCTGTGCCGATTTTGACAACGACGGACAGCGCGAGTTGCTGTACGCCTCGCGTGACACGGGTAACCTGCAACAATTGAAGGCGGCGGATGGAACGATCGTGTGGAGTCGCAAGTTGCCAGGCCAACAGCAATCGGTGTCCGCCTTTGATCTGGATAGCGACGGCCGGTTCGAGATTCTCTACTCTGTTTCCGATCCGGGAACGCTTTACCAGATTGATGCCGAGGGCAAACTACTGAAGTCGTACGACTCTGGGGACAACAAGCTGGGCAACTCTGCTGTCATTGTTGATGCCGATGGCGATCGAGTGTGGGACGCTTTTTTTGGATCACGCCAGCAGTATTTGATCCGCATGAACCTGGCGGAATTCAAGCACATCGCGAAACGGGACAAGTGGGTGCAATGTGGGTGTTACACGTCAGCGATGGATGTCGATCACGATGGACGCTGGGATTTGTTTGCCGGCAGTGGCGATGACTATGCGTCAAAGGGTGTGCTGCACCGCATCGACCCGTTGACACTTCAAAGTGTCTGGAGTGTTCCTACCAACGACAACGCTTCCAGCGCGGACGCGGTATTGGCCGATATCGACGGTGACGGCCAGGTTGAGATCATCAAGTCGGTGGACAATTACAAGCAGGATGATGCCCACGATGCGGTCTACGCGCTGGATGTCGACGGGACAGTGCGCTGGCGGGTGCCCGGGCTCAGTGGTGAAGACTCGCCTAATGTCGCCGATTTGGACGGTGACGGATCGATGGAAATCGTCGGCATGACGTTTGGCGCTGAGGTGTACTGTCTCAATGCACAAGGAAAATTCAAGTGGCGCCGCGACTTGCGGCCTGAGTTGGATGATGGGCAGCACATGTACATGGCGCCCATTCTCTGCGACCTGGATGGGGATGCCGAGCTCGAGATCCTGGCGATGACACACGGCCAGTATGCGCCAGAGCCGGGTCTGAAGCCGGATGCGATGTTATTTGCTTTGGATGCGCGTGGTCGCGTCATCGATCAATTCAATCTGCGGGAATCGCGCTTTTGGGGACACGCCCTGGTAACCAACGTAGACGACGATCCGTTTCTCGAACTGGTGGTCTCCGGGTACGGGGGTCTCGATGTGATCGAGACACGCGGCCTGGGCCCCCAGACGGAACATTTCCAGCGCCGCCGTTCCTACCAGCGTTTGAATGTCTTGCCCTGGGCGTACGAAGACAGCTATTTCATGTACCGCGGCACGAAAAACAACGTGGTAACCCGCACGGATAATCTGGTACTTACGCGGTCCGACAGTGGTTATGCGCGTCGTGGAACGTTTGTCACCGAGCCGTTACAACTCCCACCCGGTTGTCTGTTTACGACCCTCAGCTGGCAGGCCAGGGAGCCCGCTGGTACGTCCATTCAAGTCAATGTGCTCGATAGCGCGGGAAAAGTGCGGCAAAGAGGAACTGTCCGCGGGGCTCGACTTGGCATTACCGGCACGGTACGTCTGGAGTTTGTGTTGACGACGGACCGGGACACGGCGACGCCAACACTGGATGACTATTCGCTCCGGTTTGCCCGCAAGTAGCCGCCGGGCACGCAGGCCTGCTGGCTGAGCAGCTCACGCACGTCAGGAGGCCAGGTGCTCCGCGCTGGGTTGGTGGTTGGCTGCAGCGGCAGCGCGGACGCGTTTCTTTCGTTTGTCGAGCTGCCACATGATGAAATAGATCAGGCCACAGGCGCTGACCAGCAGGATACCAGTGGAAACCACGTCCGCGGTGGAAATTGGCGCCGGCCCGAGAATCTTGCCTCGTGACTCGCCCGCCAGTTGGCGTTGCACCGACTGGTGTCGCTGCCGGACAAACTGCTGCAGCCGCCGCGGAGTGGATGCCAGCTTGAGGTGTCGGTCATCGGTGGCTGATTCCGGATCGTCCTCTGCCGGTATCCGCAGGTTTTCCACGAAGGTCGCCAGCTGATCGAGTTGCCGTCCGAGCTTCTGCTCGGCGAACAGCGTGTCGAGGTAACGGGCCAGATAGGCGTGGTATGTCTTTCTATGGCAGGCAATCGCCAGGACGCGCATGATCAGGGTGTGTTTCGTGCTTCCCGGGTAGTCGATGCTCAAATCGGCCAACACTCGCCGCCTGGATTTGTCCTGCGCGAACGTTCCAAAGGAGATGTCCAGGTCCCAGGGGAAGAACTGGAACCGGTTGGTTTGAGGCTCGAGGTAGATGTAGTAGTTCTGGGTGGCCCCGAGAAAACTGTCGAGATTACTGAGCAGCACATTGACTGCCAGAAATCGAAGGAATTGGTCGACGTCGAGGTAGGCTGCCAACTGGTCGCGGAAGGTTTGATCGTCGCTCTGATGAAGGAGCCGGGCGAATTCGATCACGCGTTGTTGCTGCTCCGTGTTCGCCGTGGTTTTGGGAACGTAGGCGGCTTCGTATTTGGCCCAATCCTCACCGAGATAACGAAACACGCCGAAGGTGCTCGGTTTGAGCAGCAGGCCTTGCGCGCTGCCGTAACGGTCTTTCAGGAATCGCTTGTCGACCTGTTCGACGAGTGTGTACAGACCCAGCGGCTTTTGATCGATGGTTCCGGCGACTGTCAAGCTTACCTGTGCAAAACCAACACGCGAACAGTGGATGCCCGCCTCCCGGAACAGCGCATACGCCAGTGGTTCGCGCAGAAAGGCCGGGTCGGTGATGTTGTTGTGGAGATTGATTTTGGTGAGGCCACGGAATTCGACGTCGTCCTGGAATTCATGGAAGTCGATCTTGAAGGAGAATTTCCGGCTGTCGTAGGCGCCCAGGAATGTGCCGTTCCCCTTGTAACGCAGGCCTACGTTGCGGACTGTCTGGCCGTCGACCGTCACTGTCGCGCGTCCGTACTGGTGATCGACACCCAGGTAGCCGGCCAAACCGGGCCGCGATGACTTTTCGCTACGAAAATTACCGCCGCTCGCCTTGTCCAGGCCCATCAATCCCACGGCTTTGGCAATGGAGAGTCCATCGAGTTCGACGGCTGGCTGGATCGTCTCCCACTCCGGCTGCGTCAGTTCGAAATGGACGTCGACGACTCGGTTCAAGCCAAACAGGGATGCGTTTCCTGTCTGGGATTGGGGTGTCTGCGCGGGCGCGGGCAGTTCCAGCAGGCAGGTGGTCCAGGCCAGTGTTATGGTCCACAGCGCGAGCTGCCAGGTGGCGTACGGAGCGCAGTGGATGAGGCCACAGGCCAGGTGCTGCAAAAGAGTTGCATTGCCTGGTTCCCGAGAGATCTGGTGTTTGGGCTGGCAAATGTTCATCCTGTTCGCGTCGCCCTCTGTCAAGAGTGCATCACACGTTGAGTTCCTGCAGGAATGGACAGCCCGTGTTTTACCACCACAGGTGTGATACGTCACTTCTTCTTATCGCCGCCAGGAAATCCGCGCAGCAGGATGCGGCTGCAGATCGCGACGATCTGGATCGGTAAGAGGGCCCAAACCAGGTACCAGCCAAATAACAACAGGAACGCCAACACCTTGCCTGGCTGCAACGACTGGCCTGGGGGCTGGCCGGCGATGCGGAAAGTGAGTGTTTCCGCATCGATCATCTCGCTGATGGCGTCAACGGATTCTGAGAGGATCGTCGGATCTTGTACGATCTTCCCGAACGCTTGAAAGACCGAGAGTGTGTGCCAGGTGCCGAAGGCAAACAACACGAAGACAGAGCAAAGACAAACGGCGCGCAATAAATCGGCCAGGGTTGCCAGCAGGCTGCGGTGTTCGGGTTGAGTATCGGAGTGAGACATGGTGTTTTCCTCAAACCTGAGTTTTCGGATCGGTGAAGTCCTGGATCGTTGTCGTCATAGATGGAGAGAGGCTGCGCATTCAATGAAACGTTAATTGGCAACGAATTTCATTATCCGCACCGCGTTGCCGGTACTCTTGGTCTCGGCCGAAATACGCACGGTCAAGAGGTGATTCCCGGATGATAAATCGGTCGCAAACAGAACGGTTCGTGGGTAATGGAGCCCTTTGCTGAAACGGTGGTACAGTGAGACAGACTGGAATGTGCCATCGTCGATACGGGCCTCCACGGTACCCGCGTCGGGGCCCGCCAGCAGGTAAGCGCCGACAGCCGTTCCATGAAATGCCAAGGTGAAAACATCACCGGGCCGAGCGGAGCAGAGCAGCGGGATGGTAGTAAAACGCCCCCGTTTTTGACCCGCCAGCTCGTTCCATTGGGGAGTCCTGATTTGCCAGCCAGCAGTAAACCTGGCCAGGTTCAGGGCGATGAATCGTCCGTTGCCATAATGCAACGGATCGAGAGCTTGGGTGGGCAGGGCAGTTGGTTGACTCGGAGCGTTCTCTGCCAGGGGTCGGCTCCAGGCCGCGTCCAAGAGCTGGTCGATCATGGTTGCGCAGAGTCGGTTTCCCCTGGGGCTGGGGTGGGTGCCGCCGTATTGCTGCCAGGTGATTTGTTTTGCGCTGATTTGTTCGGCAACTTCCTTGGCGAGGTGGATCGTTGCAATACCGTAGTGCGCTGCTACGTCGTTGTGCGCTCGGATCGAGATGGGCGTCTGGCCTG
>CAZITS010000172.1:0-9074 GCA_964542185.1 uncultured Pirellulaceae bacterium | reverse complement strand
CAACAGTTGCCGCCCCCTGCGCAGGCGGCCGGCACGTCCCCGGTGGGCACCCGCGCTCGAAACCTGGCCGGGCTAGGATTGCAGGCTCAGGCCGGTCTCGGTGTTGCTGTCATGGCAATCAACGCAGGACGCCTCCAGTAGCGGCGTCACCTCTTTCTGCAGCGACTGGGCGGCCGCCGACCGGTCCCAGGAACCGACGGCCCACAACAGCCCAATCGCAATCAACCAACATGGATACTTCATCTGCTGCGCTTTCCTGTCGCTCTGTCACCCATTCACACCAGTCGACCACCGCGTCACGGCATCACTCGGATTGCTGACTGTTGACGAAGTCGGCGATCGCCTGGGCCTCCTGGGCGTCGATAAAACCGTCCTTGTTCTGATCCTGCTGGTCAAAGAAGGGCTTGAGTTGTTCATTCGCCTCGTCCTTGGCGATCTTACCGTCACCGTTCTTGTCCATGAAGCTGATCAGCTGCGCTCCCGTCAGCCCCTTTGGGGGCGGTGGTGATTTCTGCGAGTCTTGCTGTGAACCGGCTTGCTGACCATTGATGATGTCGGCGAGCGTCTGGGCTTCCGTGGAGTCCAGAAAACCGTCCTTGTTCTGGTCAAACTGAGCGAAGGCGGGCTTCAACTGATCGTTCGCTTCGTCCTGCGCGATCTTGCCATCGCCGTTCTTGTCCATGAAGCTGATCAATTGCGCTGCCGTCATCTCCCCCTGCGGTGGCGTTGCAGACGGCTGGGCGGTGGTCGGTTGACCCTGCATCTCTTTGACCATCACCTGGGCTTCCTGCACATCGATACCCCCATCTCCGTTGGCGTCGATCTCGTCAAAAAATAAATTGAGATCCTCGGAGGCCTCATCCTTGGTGATCTTGCCGTCGCCATTGGCATCCATCGACTGGATAACCTGCTCGGCTGTCACAGCGCCGGTCTCCTGGGTATCGCCACTCGGCTGGGTCGCGCCGGCAGTGGCGACCTGGGCAGCCTCGTCAGCGGGCTTGTCGAAACGGGCCACGTCGATCTGGCCATTCAGTTCGGTCGCCTCGATAACATACGTCACCGTCGTTGCGAGCTGACTGACCTGCAACGTTCGCTTGCCGGCCAAGGGCACGCCCTCGACGGCCCGATAATCCGCGAACGTCACGTCGATCGTACCTGGCACCGAGATTCCTTCAATCAGTTTTGTCTCCTGGTTGAGGTAGAACTCGACGGAGAATCCCTCCGCCGTAACGACGGTGCACTGCTGCCCATTCCATTCCCGCTCACCCATTTCCTTGAACGCACCGGCACCGCGCTCGGCGACCAGCGCGACCAGCGGCCCTGGCTGGCCAATCAATTTATTCGCCATCAGCTCTTCCGCCGCAGTATCCACCACGCCATTTTGCGTGTCGTGCGTCCAACCCACCTCACCACTCCAGCCCTCGCGACGAAAGAACCCCGTCATCTCCATTGACCGATAACCTCGGTCCTGGGCCAGATCGTAGGTCTCTTCGGTGGTGCCGCTAAAGGCGAAACCCCCGCTGGAGCCGCTGACCTGGCCGGTAAGGTGCATGGTCTTGATCCGGGCGACCGCCTCAGCGCCCCCCATGGCCCGGATGTGGTCGGCGATGATTCCCTCGGCCGGTGTGGCCGCCGGGGCCGTGACGGGCGTACTGGAAACTGGCTCCGTGGTAGCCGGAGGGGAACCGCTGGGCGTCGTCGACTGACTGCAACCGGCCAGCAGCGTCAAGGTAAGGGGCCAGGAGAACGCGATCGAAGGACGCTGCATGAGGAGCTCACTGAGGGCTGAAATAAGGGGAAAGGAGCTATTCGCCGGTGTCGCCTCGCTCTTGCCCGAACATCGCGTAGCGGCCAGCACACACTATCATCTTCCGGATTCGGAGGTCGTGGTTACAGGGGAAGCACCCTGATTGGCCGAAAATTCTTTGCTATTTCCATCCCGCAATGGCGCGTACCACCTCACCGCGGTACCAGGTAGCAGCCCGCCAGCTGGTCGTGCAGACCTTGTGCGGGCCGTACGATGGCCATCGCCAGGCCACCGCAGCAGAGCGGCAACAGCACTGCTGTGAGGATCCCGTGTCCGTCGGTCAACCACTCTGCCACTCCCATGAGCAGGAAAAAAGGCCCCCAGCCAAGCAACCAGCGGAACATCAGGCGTACACGCCCCGCGGGTTGCCCCCGCGCGTTGACCACCGCAATCCGAAACAGCTGCTGTCCCACCGTCGTCCCCAACACGGCCAGTGTCAGCAGCTGTCCGAGGCCCAACAGCCAGATCATACCCAGCGCTGTGGCCCCCAGTTCCTGCCACCGTGACTGCGATGTTTCCCGTCGCTGCCGCGCGACAAACGTCACCAGCGCGTCGGCCACCTGGTCCTCTGCTTGCTGTAGCGGGGCTCCGGTCACGGCGGAGGCCCCAGTGACAGCCTGCTTCAATTCCCGCCGCTCTTCCCGAGTCAGCAAGCGAAAAGTCTGGTAGTCTTCGTCGTCATCGACGACACTGAACGTCTCATACTGATAATGGCTGACAAGGTGGGTATCGACCGCAGCGCGGAGCGTGTCGTTTTCCTCCAACGTCATGCGCAGGCGCAGTACCTCATTGAGCGGTGGCAGTTGCGGATAGAGCGCCGCCAGGGCGTTCGTTTTCTCACGTTCCACCAAGGGCTCACTGAAAACGGAGACGGCCATCAGACCAATCAGTGTTGCGGGGATCCCCAGCAGTGACGCGGCGCGGAGCGGGCGGTCGATGCGTGCCGGTTGATTCAAGAGTGAGCGAAAACAACCGGCCAGGAAACTCAACTTCTCGAAACCTCCCGCCGCCAGGTTGTCCAGCACGCCACGTGCATGCAAGGGAACCGTGCACAATCTCACCCTGCTGGCAATCTCCGCCAGAAAACGCTGTTTCCCCGCCTGGTCCGCCACTTCGATGGATGCGGCCGGCACTTCCCGTTGGGGCCAGGGATCGTCCAGCAGGATGGCGCGTCCGTTGAGTGTGATCCAGACCTGGTCAAAGCTGAGACGCGCGGGCAGCGTGCCGTCCTGGGAAGCTTGTGCCACCTCGACCGTCAATTCGTACAACCAGTGACACCCCGCCTCCCAGCTGGGCGGCTGCTCGCCTGCCAGTACGTCGGAGAGTGGCAAACCGGGCCGGGCCTCAAACACATCCCAGACCTCTCCCGGCGTAACCACCTCCTGCAGCCAGCGTGCCCGACCTGGCCGTGCGCAGCGCCGGCGTGCTTCGGCCAATTGTGTATCACCTCGTTTACGGAGCCAAACCGTGCGTCTGATGGTCGGATCGAAGGCGGAAACCCAGTCCGCAGCCAGCCTCTGCACCACCAGATAAGGACCCAGCGTGCTGGCCTGCCCCGCCGCAGTCTCCGGCGGACCACCGATGACCTGCTCGTGATCGAGCAGCGGGCGTTCGACGCGTCCGGGCCTTTCCACAACACGGGTACCGGTCAACAGATCCCAGAGGACGGCCTGACCATTGCGGCGCCGCATGGTGGCCAGCGGTGCCAGCACCAGGCAAATATAAGATCCCGACCAAAACAAGGCCGCCAGCAACCTCTGCTGCTCGAGCCCCATCGTGGAAACCAGCATCCAGCCCAGGCTAGCAAACAAGCCGGCAGTCAAAACTGCCAAATAACGCAGGACACCGACGAGCAGAGGCCGCAGCAGGGCCCGGCCATAGCCGACCGGCCGACCATCCTCGCAGACCACGCGCAGCCCGATCAAGCGTTTGCCCAGGCCGATTCCGCCGCGCCCTTCAGCGAGGCCAAAATAGGCGACGTACCATAGCAACAGACCCAACCTGAGCGGCCATCCCTGGGACCAGGATAATTCAGCGATCGACCCCACACCGTACCAGGCGGCAGCGACGCTGCCGGGCACCAGCCCGGCTAGAAATTCATCCATCACGCAAGCGACCGACCGCTTCGACCAGGGTGCCGGCTGCGGCACCTCTGAACTGAACGGCCTCAGCGCCTCCCGCAAGGCCTGGTAGCTGGCAAACCGTTGCTCCGGTCTCTTCGCCAGGCAGCGAGCCACCACCAGGGCTAAACCGGCGGGCGCGTCACGACGGAATTCCGTGAGCAATTTTGGTTTCTCGTCCAGCACGGCAGCCACGATCTGCACCGGGTTTTTGCCTGCGATCGGCGCGTGGTCGGTCAGCAACGAGTACAAGGTGGCGCCCACCGAGTAGATGTCGGCGCGGAGGTCGACCTCGTCACCGCGGAGCTGCTCGGGGGCCGCGTAAGCTGGCGTTCCCAATACAACACCCGTGGCCGTGGCAAACGAGTCGATGGTGGCCACAGTGGAGACCGACAAGCCGTAGTCACCGACTTTCACACCCCCTTCGGCATCGACGAACACGTTGGACGGTTTGACATCGCGATGTAGCACGCCCGCGGCTTGCGCCGCTTCCAGCCCCGCGATCAAGCCGATCACCACATCCACCGCCTCGGGGATTGGCAGGGGTCCGTTTTCCTGGAGCTGATCCGCCAGTGTGCCCCGGTCGGCGATCTCCATGGTGATCACCGGAATGCCGTCGATTTCCTCCGTCCCGAATACATACAAACTGTTGGGATGACTGATGCCAGCCGCCAGCCGACCTTCGCGCAAGAAGCGGCCGCGAATCTCCGCCGATTCGAGATTCTGCGAGAGCATTTTCAGCGCCACCCGGCGGCCCGTCGAGGTTTGCTCGGCTTCGAACGCCGCACCCATGCCGCCGCGGCCGAGAAACCGCAGTAACCGGTAACCACCAAAATCGCAAGGCAGGTCCTCGACGCCGGGCAGTGACACCTCCGGCACGGGGGTGGCACCGCCGGCGGCGTCAACCGTCAAGACCTCGGTATCGGCCATCACCTGCAACAGCAGGCAACCCGGGCAAAGTTGCTCGGCGCTGGCCACAGGAAGTGGCCCACCACAACGTGGACAGAGGTGATCAGCGGTGGCCGTCATGATGCTGGACTCGTGCCAAATACTACTTGCAAGTGTGCTGGTTCCTGTGATGCGACAAACGGTGTTCGCACTGGGGTGAACTTACTGGGGCCTGCTCAACAAGGCCGTTACCAGGTACTGCATCTCTGCGTCAACGTCCGCCGGATCGTCAACCGTCTGGGCGATTTCGCTGCGCAATAGCTGGCGGTACTGTTTGCGCAACCGGTGGACCGCAACCTTGACGGCGCCCGACGTCATGTTAAGTCTCTTCGCCGTCTCCTGCGGCGCCGGCAAGTCGCCCGCCAGGCTCACCTTGAGCTCATTAAACTGGGCCCCCTTTCCCAGGGACTCCGCTTCCTGGCGCAGTTGACGCAACGCCCGAGCGGTGACTTCCTGGGCCCATTCGCGATCGAAGCGGGCATCCGGCTCCACCGCCTGGGCAGGCTCCAGTGCGTAACGTGCCTCCGGGCTGAGCGCATCCAGGTCGATAACGGTCACGTCACCGCCCCGTTTTTTGGCCTGCCGGCGTTCCCGCTCGTGCGACAAAAAGTGCTTCATGGAACCCAACAAGTACGAGCGAAAGCGGCCTTTCTCCGGGTCCGCCGTGGCGAAACCGCTGGGTTCGACGAAACGCACAAAGAACGACTGCGTCAGGTCCAGGGCATCCGCGGCGGCGTAGCCGCGACTCCGCACGAAGGCATACAACGGATACCAGTAAGCTCGGCAGAGTTCCGCCAGCGCCAGCCGGGCTCTGCTCTGGCTTCCCGGCTGCTGCCGGGCCGCCACCACCAGGCTCCAGTGGGTGGTCGCAAACTGTCGCTGATCCGGAGAACTGCCCATGGGCGTATCTTAACGGGAACACCCGTTTGCAGGCATGTTGATTTAGACACGAGCGGGGAGACCGCTGCACCCTGCCGTCCCTTGGCAGTTGCTCATCGACATGCTGCGATGCGCTGGGCCAACGGCAGGCGAGTCACTCTACTCCTCTTCGCTCCCCGCAAACGGATCTTGTCGAGAACCGACCAGAGCGGCAGCCCACGCAGCGGAACCACTCGGCCGGAGTGAGCACCCCCAGTTCCGACAGTAGCACAACACCACCCGCTGCCTGCGCGGCTTTTTGCGGCGCGGGTGATTGACAAAGACGCCAATCTGACACTATATCCAAGATACTGATACTCATTATCAGTACCCTGCTCCAGGGCAGCCCAGGCCCAGCACGCGGTTACCGGTACACACAAGTAGTGTGGGTGCAGCCGCTACGGGCCGCGCCACCTTTGGCTAACAATCCCACCTGCCTCGCCCCGCTGTCCGTTGATCAAGGAAAATCTGATGGCCACTACGACAACGCCGATAAATGCCCTGACCGCTGCCGCCTTTGCAACGCCCGAGAAATTTACCGCCTTCTGCGCCAATGGCGGCCAGCCGCTGGGCGGCATTATCGGTGGCAAACAGATTTCCGGTTCAATGAACGCCACCTTCCAGACGACGGATCCTGGCTCCCAGGAGGTCCTGGCAACGGTGTCGGAAATGGGAGAAGCCGAAGTGGGCCACGCCGTCGACGCCGCGACTCAAGCCTTTCATGGCAATGGTGGCCAAGGCTGGCGGGACGTTGCTGTCGAAGAACGGATCGCCCTGGTCAACCGGCTGGTCGAACTGTGTGAGCGTGATCAAGACGTCCTGCTCGCCTGCGAAATCCGTGACGGGGGAAAGGTCTCGGAGCTCGCCGAGGGCGATCTGACCCAAATTCGTGCATGTGCGGAGTACTTCTGCGACGTCGCCCGCAAGATTCCCATGGGAGACGGTCCTGCCACCCAAATCTCCGACGAGATGACCGGCGCAACCTACCGCGAGCCCTGGGGAGTCGTGGCCGGCATTATTCCCTGGAACTATCCGGTCGTGTTGACATCCTGGTTTATTTTTCCGGCGTTGCTGGCAGGCAACACCGTCCTGATTAAACCCGCCGAAGACACCCCGCTCTCGGCACTCTACATCGGCCAACTGGCGGAGGAAGCTGGCTTCCCGCCGGGCGTGATCAACGTACTCCCTGGTCGCGGCGAAATTACCGGCCAATGCATCGCCGAACATCCGGGCGTTCGCTATATCTCCTTCACCGGGTCCCCTGGCGTGGGTCAATCCATCCTGCGGACCTGCGACCGTCACGGCACGCGTATGAAACGCGAAATGGGCGGTAATGGATCGGCGATCGTGCTGGCCGATGCCGACCCGGCGGTCGTCGGCCGACTGGTGGGTCGGCATACGAATCAGCATTATGGCCAGACCTGCTGCACCATTCATCGTGTCTTTGTAGATGCCAAGATCGCCGATGACTTCATCGACGTCCAAAGAGACTTCTTTGCTGGATTGAAAATTGGCTACCAGGCCGACGAGGGCACCCAACTTGGCGCTGTCGTGAATTCGACCCAACGCCGGCGCATTCTGCAGGCGCAACAGGAGGCAGCTACCCGAGGCGGACAACCGATCCTGGCTGGCGGCCCCGCAGAAGTGAGTGGCCGAGATGGTTTCTACCTGAAACCAGCCCTGTTTCGCACAACACCGGGAGTCGAGTGCAATCCGGCAGAGGTCTTCCACACCTTCGCGACGGTATGCCCGGTTGATTCCGCCGAAGAAGCATTGGCTTTAGCGAACAGCTCACCGTACGGACTGGGGGCCAGTGTCTGGACGCAAGACGTCGAACGCGGGATCGCCCTGGCCAAACAGTTTCGCGACGGAACGTGCCAGGTGAACTGCCACAACTCGATCGCCTACGGCCTGCCCTACGGAGGACAAGGCATCTCAGGTGGTCCCGGAGGTGGGGTCAATTGCGAAGACACGTTCCTGGACTACACTCAGGTCAAAGCGGTCTACGTCTCGGCGTACCCTGGCTAGTACGAGCACACCTAACGCTCGATCGCTCTGAACCGCGGCGCCATATTTTTCCACCACAAACTCTCGTGAGGAAATTTCCATGCACTGGACACGGGTTCTCGCAACACTGGTACTCTGTGGCCTGTCGACAGTATCCCGTTCGGAACCACCGCCGACCGAGGCGACACAGGGTGATCCGCTGATCGCGAAATACGTCGAACTGGAAACCGCCAAGCGAGGAAAACCTCTAGTTCCCGCCACCCGGGAAGCCTGGCAAAAGCAGCGAGATGGTTGGCGCACCCAGCTCAAGCAACACTGCTTTGGAGCCTGGCCTGAGGAAAGTCTGCCGCTGGACGCCAAAGTTGTGTTTGAAGCCGAGCAGGGGAGTATGGCACTACGGGCGATTGACTTTACCAGCCAGGGGCCCTTTCGTCTGCGACTCTACATCGCCCACTACCCCGGCCTGGAAGACCCTGACCTGATCGTGCTGAATCCGCTCACCGAAGAGGGCTGGGGCGACTTTCTGGCCACCATGCGGCCCGGTTTTGAAGCCGAACTCAAGGGACTCACACTTCCCCCGGCAGACGAAAAGGCGTTCAAACAAACCCAAGGTATGTTTCGTTCGTTTAAATGGGCCATGGCCTATTTCGCACCCTGCGGCATCGGACCCACGGCCTGGGATCCGAGTGAAGCCAGGCAAAAAGAACGCCAACAACAGTTTCAACTGCTGGGCCAAACCGTCGACAGCATGCGCGTCTGGGACGTCCGGCGGGCCATTCAAACGCTGCGGTCCAAGGGCGGAATGAAAACCGTTCCACTATGGCTGCAAGCGGGGGGCCACATGTCGGGCGTCACTCTGTATGCCTCGCTGTGGGAACCCAAAATCACGCGTCTGGATCTCTACGACCTGGCTGGATCACATCGCGACGGGCCGTTCTTCCTGAATATCCACCGCTTTCTGGACACTCCCCAGGCAGTTGCCATGGCCTCGGAAAGAACCCAGGTATTGATCTACCAGGAAGAGAATCGCCATTGGGACTATCCCCTGGCGGTTGCCAAAAAGTTAGACTGGGAACAGAATTTAAGGCTACTCAAGCCTCCCAGCGAGGATCCGTAGCCTGGCCGCTATAGGCCCCACCAGCCCTGTGCCGATTTCGCTCACCACAGACCACACGGAGCGTTCTCATGAAGGTGATTGACAAACAAACGTTGCAACGATCGCGAATGCTGGTTTGCAGCCTTCGGGAAACACACTCTCGCTGGAGTACGCTGGC
>CAZITS010000171.1:0-9091 GCA_964542185.1 uncultured Pirellulaceae bacterium | reverse complement strand
ACTGGGCTGCGTCTATTCGCGGAACGACGGATCCTTTGCGTCTAGCAGCCGGACCAGGGCATTAAACTCGAGCTGCCCAACATCGAGTACGTGGCGATCAAACTCAACCATCTGGGCAGCCGAACGTTCGATGACCTCCTGTGACGGGGTCACCAACGGACGGCCACAGGCGAGCGCGTCGAGCTGCACCTGACAGGCTCGTTCCAACCGATGCAGATACAGAAAGGTCTCAGGAATCGTCTGCCCTACTGTGAGCAGTCCATGATTCCGCAGGATCATCGCATTGGCGTCTCCCAGATCTGCCACCAGTTTTTCACGTTCCTCGCAGAGAATCGTGGAACCCTCGTATTCGTGGTAGGCGAGATTTTGGTAGAAGCTGGTGGCATTCATGCTGATCGGTAACAAGCCGCATTCCAGAGCAGCAACCGCCATCCCCGCGCGGGTATGGGTATGCATCACGCAAGCAGCGCTTGCACGATACATGTGGACCGCACTGTGAATCGTAAAACCGGCTGGGTTGAAGGTGTACTCGGTCGGTTCCACCAGGTTCCCGTCCACATCGATCTTGACCAGGTTGGAAGCAGTCACCTCATCGTAACGCAAGCCATACGGGTTGATCAGGAAGTGGTGGTCGGGGCCGGGCACGCGTACCGAAATATGTGCGTAGATCAACTCGCACCAGCCCAGGTGCTCGAAGATCCGGTACGCGGCAGCCAGTTGCACGCGCAAATCCCATTCGGTCTGTGCCGCGTCACTCTGCCCAGTGGTCGTCGCCCCGTTGGTCTCGGTCGATGTTGCCATCAGCTTCTCCTGTCGGAATCCGGCTTCTCCTGTCGGAATCGAAGGCCCCATCATAGCATGATCCCCTCGGGGAATTGAGTTCATCCGCACCGCATTCCCCCGCCTGTCGCAATAAATCGATCGTCTTTAGCCAGGTCTCAAATTCGCGCCAGCCATCAGCATGCTAGAATAACTCGTGCCTGGAACAGCCCGACGTGCCCAGGTGTGACAGTACCAACTGTTCACGCAGTTTCCTGGGCACGGGACGTACGGAATGCCGGCTGCGAATGTTGGGTACTGTCGGCGACCAGGATCAGGAGAGGGAAAGGGAAGATGAAACGCTATACACAGTCAGTTTTGCTGCTGATCGGTTTTCTGACAGCGCCTGTCCAGGCCGCGGAGCCGATCGACTTTAACCGCGATATCCGGCCGATTCTGGCCAACACGTGCTTTGCCTGTCACGGACCGGACGTCGGTGAACGCCAGGCCGGACTGCGGCTGGACACACCACAGGGAGCCACCACGGCAGCCGATTCGGGACAAGTTGCAGTCGTACCCGGCGATGTCGCAGCCAGTCAGCTGCTCGTACGAATCAGCAGCGCTGATGCCAGCCAACGGATGCCTCCCTCGGAATCCGGCAAGACCCTGTCACCGCAGGAAATCCAACTCGTTACGGACTGGATCGCGCAGGGCGCGAAGTTCGCGACACACTGGTCTTACACGCCACCCGTTCGCCACGCGCCACCCAAGCCAACCCGGCATACCGATTGGGTCCGAAATGAAACAGACCATTTCATTCTTCGCCGTCTGCTGCAAGAAGGCCTCAGTCCCTCACCGGCCGCCGACCGCACTGCACTCATCCGACGTGTGTCGCTGGACCTGACTGGCTTGCCTCCCGGCCTGGAAGAAGTAGACGCCTTCGTCAACGACAATGAGCCAGGCGCCTATGAACGCCTGGTCGACCGGCTTCTCGAGAAGGAATCCTACGGAGAACACTGGGCCCGGATGTGGCTCGATCTGGCCCGCTACGCCGACTCGGCAGGCTACGCCGACGATCCACCACGCACCATCTGGGGATTTCGCGACTACGTCATACGCGCACTCAACACCAATAAACCATTTGACCAGTTTACGGTCGAGCAACTCGCGGGCGACCTGTTACCCAACCCGACACAAGAACAGCTCATCGCCACGGCATTCCATCGCAACACACTCACCAATAACGAAGGGGGTACGAACGACGAGGAGTTCCGTAACGTGGCCATCGTCGATCGCGTGAATACCACCATGTCTGTCTGGATGGGTACCACCATCCGCTGTGCCCAATGCCACAATCACAAATACGACCCGATCACACAGCAGGAGTACTTTCGCTTCTTTGCATTCTTCAACAACAGCCAGGATGCCGACCGTCGTGATGAGAGCCCGCTGGTCGAAGTCTGGAATCCAGCACAAGAAAAGCAAAAGGCCGCCTGGCGGACAACCATCGCGGAATTAAAAGCCCAGTTGACCGCAGACACACCCGAATTGCGTGAGGCCCAGGTTCTCTGGGAAAAGAAAGTCGCGGCCGCTGATGCAGAGGCCGTCTCTGGCCAATTTGTACGCGTCGAGATTATCGACCGCGCAGAGTTCCTGTCGCTGGCGGAAGTCCAGGTTTTCCACGGCCAGGAGAATATCGCACCCCAAGGCAAGGCCACCCAATCCAGCGTCGATTACAACGGCCCGGCAAAACTCGCCATCGATGGCAACACGGACGGTGACTACAACCAGGCCAAATCGACAACCCATACCAAGAAGGACCAGAACCCGTGGTGGCAAGTCGAACTCGCGAAACCGACCGCGATCCAGAAGATCGTCATCTGGAATCGCACCGACGGCAGCGTCGGTGCCCGACTCAAGGGTTTTCGGGTCTCCGTACTGGACAGCCAGCAGCAGCTGGTCTGGAAAACCGACATCGCCGAACCGCCCGCACCTCATCGTGAACTGCAGATCGACGGCGTACCCGCCGAAATCCTGGCCGCAGCCAAGATCGCCGCGGCCGCACGCAGCGCGAAACAGCAACAGCAGCTGCGAGACTACTATCGCTCGATTGCACCGACTTTGAAAACAACCCGCACGCAATTGGCCAAGGTGGAAAAACAGCTCGCCGCTGCCAGGCCCATTACCACGGTACCGGTCATGCGGCAGCTGGCCGACGCCAAGCGCCGAGTGACCCGCATCCAGCAGCGCGGTAATTTCCTCGATACGGGAGCCACTGTCTCAGAGGGAACTCCGGCCGCGTTCCCCTCGCTGCCCAAGGGAAAACCACTGAACCGACTCACGCTGGCGCAGTGGCTTGTCGATAAACAGAATCCCCTCACCGCGCGCGTGATCGCCAACCGCTACTGGGAAACTATCTTTGGCACCGGGATCGTGCGTACCAGCGAAGAATTTGGTACCCAGGGTGAACTCCCTTCCCATCCTGAACTGCTCGACTGGCTGGCGACGGAACTCGTACGACTCGACTGGAACGTCAAGGCTTTGTTGAAACACCTGGTCACCTCCGCCACCTATCGCCAGTCATCCGCCTCACCTGCCGCGCTCGTGGCGCACGACCCCGAGAACCGGCTGCTGGCACGTGGACCGCGGTTCCGCCTGTCGGCGGAAACCATTCGCGACCAGGCGCTCTTTGTGAGCGGCCTGCTGAGCCCAAAAATGTACGGGGCGCCAGTCAAACCACCCCAACCAAGTATTGGTTTGACCGCTGCGTTTGGGAGCGGAATCGATTGGAAAACGAGTGCCGGTGACGACCGCTACCGTCGTGGCCTGTATACGACCTGGCGTCGTTCCAACCCGTACCCCTCGATGGCAGCCTTTGATGCGCCCAACCGCGAGGTCTGTACGATCCGACGGAACCGCACCAACACACCTCTCCAAGCGCTGGTCACACTGAATGATCCGGTCTACATCGAAGCGGCGCAGTCACTGGCACGCCATTTGGTAAAGGCCGGGGAAACGGTCGACGCGAAAGCAACCTACGGATTCCGCCGTTGCCTCGCTCGAGCTCCCAGCCAAACCGAACTGTCCCATTTAATCAACCTCTACCAGCGCGCCCACACGCACTTCACAGACAACGCGGAAGCGGCCAGGCAAATGGCAACCGAACCCCTGGGCGACGCGCCTGAGGGAAGCGATCTGGCCGAACTGGCCGCGTGGACTGTCGTGGGCAATGTCTTGCTCAACCTGGATGAAATGTTTTTGAAACGATAACCGACAATGCCCAGGCTGACCGTTGACCTCAACGGATCGACTGGACTGATGAGCCCGAGAATACTGTGGCGCGACAAGGAGACGACGATGCACCCTCGCCTGGAACAAATTCAAACGGCCACGCGCAGGCACTTCCTGCAGCAATCAACTGCCGGCATCGGTGGCGCAGCACTCGCGGCGTTGTTAGGTGACAACGTCGTGGCAGCCCCGGGACTCGTCGATCCACTGGCGGCCAGGCAACCGCATTTCCCGGCGAAGGCAAAACAAGTCATCTACCTGCACCTGACCGGTTCGCCACCGCACCTCGATCTGTTCGACTACAAACCCCAGCTTGTCAAACATTCGGACCAGGACTGTCCGAATGAATTTCTGGAAGGCCAGCGGTTTGCCTTTACGTCCGGTGTACCCAAACTGATGGGGACTCCCCGTAAATTCAAGCAGTGCGGAGACGGCGGGGTGTGGCTCTCGGATGCGATTCCGCATCTGCAAACCGTCGCCGATGACTTGTGCGTCATTCGTTCGATGACCACGGACCAGTTCAACCACGCGCCGGCCGAGTTGCTACTCTACACCGGTTCACCGCGCTCCGGTCGACCGTCACTCGGTACCTGGGTGACTTACGGCCTGGGCACCGAAAACGCCAACCTGCCGGGCTTCGTCGTACTTATTTCCAGCGGCGTGCAACCCAATGGCGGCAGCAAGTCATTCGGGAGCGGGTTCCTGCCCTCGGTCTACCAGGGCGTGCAATGCCGCTCCCAGGGAGATCCCGTGCTTTACGCCTCCGACCCGGCGGGGATGAACCGGGATTTGCGCCGACTCAGTCTGGACGCGCTCAGCGATCTGAATCAGTTACAAGCAGAAGAACTTGGCCATCCCGAGACCTTGACCCGCATCGCACAATACGAGCTCGCCTTTCGCATGCAGATGTCAGTTCCCGAAGTCATGAACATCAACGATGAGCCGCAGCATGTGATCGACAAGTACGGTGCCAAGCCCGGCGCCGCGAGTTTTGCCAACAATTGCCTGCTGGCGCGCCGTCTTGTTGAGAATGGCGTCCGTTATGTCCAGCTCTTCGATTGGGGATGGGATTTCCACGGCACAGGCGCAGGAACCGGCCTGACCTCAGGACTCACCAACAAGTGCGCCACGATGGACAAACCAGTGACCGCGTTGATCAACGACCTCAAACAACGTGGCATGTTTGAGGAAACACTTATCGTGCTGAGTGGGGAGTTCGGGCGCACCCCATTCCGCGAAGGGCGCACGGCGAAAGGCAAAGTACTCGGACGCGACCACTACCCTGACTGCTATTCGACCGTGCTGGCCGGCGGTGGGGTCAAAGGCGGCCTGATGCACGGGGAATCAGATGAATTGGGATTCCGCATTGCGCGTGACCGGGTGCACGTCCATGACCTGCAGGCCACGATCCTGCACCTGCTCGGATTTGACCACGAACGGCTGACGTTCCGTTTTCAGGGCCGTGACTACCGCCTGACCGATGTCCACGGTAGCGTCGTCGACAACATCCTGGCCTGACGGCCACACACCCGGACCAGCAGCCAGACCTTAGCGGTCGAGCCGCAGGACGCGGCGCAAACGCTGTAAGATGCCGCGACCGACTCCGGTCCCGCCGGTCGTACTGCCGACGCGCGTCCACTCTTCATTCCAGGGGTCACCGCCCGACACCTTCTGCCCCGTCTGGGAACGGCGGTTTGCATCCAGCCGACGACGCGTCTGGAAATACTCCGTCGTTTTGCCACGACTGGTTTCGGTATAGTGCCACTTGATTCCCTGACTCTGCGCGTCGATGCCGATGAGCATTGAATGCCCGGTGTACAACTGCCCCTGATCAAAACCAGAAGAACTCGACTTGACCGTCTTCGACTCGGCATCCCAATACATCATGGCCGTCCCGGTCGAAATGACTTGCCCGGTCGCAGTAGCCATGTAGTGTGTGTAAAGGACCACCTGGCCATCGTGGGCCAGCTGCATTCCATAACGCACGGTGTAATCAAGGCCAGCCGGAATTCCCTCCCACAAGGCCATCGTCTTGCCACTGGATTGCCAGGTGCCGAAGTCACCTCCTTGCTGATGAAAGGCAACGAACTCTTCCCAGGACTTGGGCGGCACAAAACCGGCATCGACAGATGGTTCAGCAGCTTCCTCCGCTGCAATGAAAGTCACACTACTCAACAAGACGACTGCGAACCAACTTGCAAATTTCATCTGGCCCTCCACGGCTGCCCCTCTAGCGGAAACGGGTGTCAAGAAACGCGGTCTGTCGCACCGTATTCACGTGTCTCGTTCACGCGTCGGCGACAAGCCGCCCGTCTGGTCGTCAGCCAGCACAAGACAACACGTGCGGCAGACCAATTCAGACGAATTTTCACCGATACCCGAGGTGCTTGCAACCATTGATACAGACGCGGGCGGCTGGCATCACCCACTGCGTTTCACCACCCACTGGCGGCGTCGAGTCAGACCGACACGACCGTGGGCTCTGAGTGACCTCGCGACCCAGGCATTCACCTCAGCCAGAAAGGGATCCCTGTTGCTGCAAGGTGCCCTGTTTTCCGCGGTGAAGTTCCCACCCGCTGTTGCGGTCTCTGCTGGAAAAAAGCATAGTATGTTTTGGCTTCCTCACTGCACGCTGGCAGAGGGCAGTCAGCGTGGCAGAGTGCTTTTCGCTCCACCAAGCCAGAACAGAACAAACATCATGTACACCTGGTCCGCGATTACTGCCGTGCTGGTCCTGACTGTCACGCCGGCCACTGCGTTACCTGCCGATGATTCTGCGCCAGCTTTGCCCGCTGCGTTTCAAGCACATTGCATCAAGTGCCACGGCCAAGAGAAGCGGGTTGAGGGGGAGACCAACCTGCTGGAAATCAAGTCCGGCGCGGATCTTGAAGCCCGGCCACAACTGCTGGAAAAACTGATCCAGGTATTAAAAAACGGTGATATGCCGCCCCCAGATGCGCCGCCCCTTTCCGCGAACCAACGGCAACACATCGTCTCAAGCTTGCATACCATGCGGCAGCGTGTCCGCGCCAGCCAACCGTTCATTCCGACTCCCATCCGGCGAATGAACCGGTTCCAGTACAACAACGCGGTGGTGGATCTCCTCGAACTCGATCGAGATCTGTTCCGCCTCAATGAGCGGTTGCTGCGGCGACGAGAGGACTACTTCCAGCCGGCAAGCGGAAAAATGCCCGCGGAAGTGAAGGTCTCCAGCCGCCCGCTCTCCAAGGACATCGATAATCAACGTCCCGAAGGCTTTCGCGGTGTGGCCGCCTTTCCCCAGGATAAACGAGCCGAACACGGTTTCGACAACCGCGCCGACCATCTGACGCTGTCGCCTCTGCTAATGGAATCCTTTCTCCGCTTGAGTCAGACAATCGTCGAAAGCGCCGATCTCAACGCCAAAGAATGCCGCAGCTGGGATCGACTGTTTGCGCCGCCGGGCAAACTGGAACGGACTCCCGCTGAAGGCCGTTCCGCAGCCGACACTAGTGAGATCGATGCGGTGCAAAACCGCCTGAGAAGCCTCTTGCGGCGGGCATTTCGCCGCCCCGTCGATCCGCGCATACTCCAGCGGTTTACCCAATTCGCACAGCGGCAACTCGATTCGGGAGCACCCTTTGAACAGACCATGCGGACGCTGGTCGGAGCGATTCTGGGGATGCCAGACTTCCTCTATTTCTACGAATCCGGCGCGGACCAGAAGACGCCGGTTACCAATCCGGGCCGTCAACCTGTGACTGATTTTGAGCTGGCTGCACGACTGGCCCAGTTCTTCTGGAGCAGTATCCCCGACGACCCCTTGCTGGACCTCGCGGCAGCGGGACGCCTTCGCAATCCGGAAATCCTCAGCGCACAAATCGACCGCATGATGAATGATTCGCGGTCGAGTCGATTCTGCGACAACTTCCCCTCCCAGTGGCTGCAACTGGACCGCCTGATCACCTCGATCCCCGATCCCCAGAAGTTCCCCTACTTCTACTATTACGGGTATCGAACCAGTATGCATATGCTGTCCGAACCACTACTGCTCTTTGAAACCGTTTACGTAGAGAACCTCTCGGTGATGGACCTGTTGGTCCCGGATTTCACCTGGGAGAGCAACATGCTCCGCGCGAATTATGCGGGACACTCCAAGGGTGACCACCAGGTCAACGTCCAGTCGTTCAAGCGCGTGCCGCTGGAGGACCCCCGCCGAGGTGGTGTGATCACCAATGCGGCCGTGCTGACAATGACCTCCACACCGGTGCGGACCCAACCGATCACCCGCGGCGCCTGGATCAATGCGGTGATCTTCAACGACCCCCCCGAACCACCGCCCGCCGACGTCCCTGTCTTGCCTGAAGTCGACAGCGAGAAACTGGCGAAACTCACGATTCGTGAACGCCTGGCAGAGCACCGCAAGCGGGCCGACTGCGCCGGCTGTCACGAGCAGATCGATCCACTCGGTTTTGCCCTGGAGAACTTCGGCCCGACAGGGGTCTGGCGCGACACCTACGAAAACGGCCGCCAGGTGGACGCCAGTGGAGTCCTCTTCAACCGGCATGAATTCAAGACGATCCTCGAATTCAAGAAAATACTGGTGAAAGAGAAAGAACGCTTTCTCCGAGGATTTATCTCACACCTTCTCTCCTACGCACTCAGTCGAGACCTGGGGATCGCAGATGCGTCCACGCTCGACAACCTGACAGCCCAGGCAGTGCAAGGCCAGGATCAAATGCGCACTCTGCTCAAGGCGATCGCCATGAGTGAGCCGTTTCTCCACAAAAGTACACTCGCGCCACCAGCTCCACGGCGTCAAACGAATCAACCCGCTCCTCCGACAAAGGACAACGCATCTGATGACCGCGCACCCTGACACTGGATCGTTTTCTCGACGTCGCTTTCTCGCCGGCGCCAGTGGGACCATGTTGTACCTGCCCTGGCTGGAGAGTGTGCGCCACACTAGCCAGGCGGCAGAAGCGGGTGACGCCGCAACACCTGCCCAGCGGCTGGCGTTCTTTTACCTGCCCAACGGTATCGTGCGGCGCGGTTTCTTTCCCGG
>CAZITS010000170.1:0-9195 GCA_964542185.1 uncultured Pirellulaceae bacterium | reverse complement strand
TCGGTGTGTTGCGAATGTCTCACACACTGAGACAAAAACCATAAACCCCTTTAATACAAACACTTACGTCACAACACCTCATCTCAGAAGTGATTCGTGCGACGTAAGATAAAGAACATAAATAACTTACATTCATGTTGAAACCGCGATCAGCCAACTCGAAAGCGGTGGCAACAAAGCGTTGATGTTGACTCTAAGTCTTATGGTACCTACACTTGGGACGTTTTGGACGGATTATCTGAAGACTGATTTTCCGGTTTTCCGATTGCCGAAGGAGATCCAAGTCGTGACCAAGAAAGAGATCGTCAAGACGATTTCAGAGGACATTGGACTGACGCAATTGAAAACCAAGGAGATCGTCCAGAAAACCTTTGACGCGATTGTCGAAACCCTGGTCGAAGAGAAGCGAATCGAGCTACGTAATTTTGGAGTGTTTGAAGTCAAACAGCGAGCCGCCCGCAAGGCACGCAACCCACGTACTGGCCAACGTGTAGATGTCCCAGCCAAATTCGTGGTGACCTTTAAGCCCGGCAAGGAAATGGAAGAACGGGTCAAACAACTCGAAAACGAAGCTGCAGCGGCGCAACATCAATGGACGCCAACAGAAACAAACGACCAGACGCGGCCGGAACAGGTACCCGATTCAGGTGCTGTTCCCCCCACCGCCCAGAATGACCAAACGAATTACGGTGCGAACCCAGAAAGCACCGGCTGATTCGACATCGCACAAACAAATCAATTCCTACCGATCTTCCAGATCGGCAATCTCGCGACGTGACGGGTGGATTCCCGCCTATAGCGTCATACCCTTGCACGGAGGGACAAAGGATGCGTCGGCTGATTTATGCGACGCTGTTAGGCGTCATGATAAGCGCCTCTGCAGGATGCATCATTCCCATCTATTCTGCCGATCCAGCTCGGCGTACGCGTCAACAGATTTTCACATCTGAAGACCTGAGACAGATTCTGGAGGTCTGGGAGCGCATTTGGTTCCTCGAGATGCCGGATCATATGACGCCTCAACGGATCCACGGCGGTATTATCTAGCACCGAGAGGGTGCTGGGACATCGCAGCAGTCGAATTCAACGTCCAGGGCCGGCGCGTGCCGGCTTTGCTGCACGCTTGTTGCCACGACAATGCGAATGTCGGTTTACCAGGAACGTGCCTTCCCCGCAAAAACAGTTATGACGGGCGGGGAAGGTCGCTGCGCGCGTTACCATCGACACTCCGTTCTAATTGTCCACCGCGAGGCCTCACGCTATAACGAGTCGAGTTGTTCGACCGCTTGCGCACTGTTTCGAGGCCATCGTGTCCGATCCTATCGTCACCGCACAAATCGACCTGGGCGTCAGCCTGGGAAGGCTCCAACTAGCAAACCCCATCCTGGTAGCCTCTGGCACCTTCGGCTACGCCAGGGAGATGGAACCTTTCGTCGACCTGGGGCAACTTGGTGGCATTCTCCCCAAGACAATCACCCTCGCGCCGCGTCCTGGTAACGCGCCCTGGAGAACAGTGGAGACTGCGTCTGGACTCCTTAATTCCATTGGCCTGGATAACGACGGACTGGACGCATTCCTCGCCCATCATCTACCGTACCTCCGTGCGTTGCCTGCGCCCGTAATTGTCAGTATTGCAGGCCGGTCAGAGACTGAGTTTGTGACGTTGGCGGAACAGCTTGAACAACACGGTGGTGTTGCAGCTGTCGAGCTCAACATCTCGTGCCCCAACGTCACCGGAGGCGTCGACTATGGCACCGACCCCAACCGATGCGGTGGTGTCGTGCAAGCGGTACGCCGCGCCTGTTCGCTTCCCATTCTGGCAAAACTGACACCGAACGTCTCGCGTATTACCGACATTGCCAAGGCAGCTGCCGATGGCGGAGCGGACGCGCTCACATTGATCAATACCGTACTGGGCATGGCTGTTGATTGGCGAGGCCGTCGCCCGTTACTGGGGAATGTTATGGGCGGCCTGAGCGGTCCAGCGATCAAACCAATTGCCTTGCGCTGTGTCTACCAGGTAGCGCAAGCGGTCGACTTGCCGCTGGTGGGCGTCGGTGGCATTTCCAACATCGACGATGTGATGGAATTCATTGTCGCGGGCGCGAGCGCCGTGCAAATCGGAACGGCGAACTATTTCGACCCAAGTGTATCCGGGAAAATACTAAAAGCATTGCCCACGGCGGTCCAAGAATCCGGGGGCTCACGTCTATCCGATATGATTGGTAGTTTAGATATTACGCCAGCGGATGTCCCATCTGATTCCATTGACAATCGCTAAGTTTGCATTCACCCCTTTGGCTTTCCTCACGGTAGACAGCATGCGTGTCCTTTCTGGAATACAACCTACAGGTCGCTTTCACTGGGGCAACTATTTTGGCGCCATTCAGCAGTACATTGACCTTCAAGAAGAAGACGAGTCGTATTACTTTATTGCCAACCTGCACGCCCTGACCACGATCCGCAACCACACTGAACTGCAACAAAACACTCTGGACGCCGCGCTCGACCTGTTAGCCCTGGGGCTGGATCCAGACCGCGCCATTCTATTCGTGCAGTCCGATGTACCAGAAATATCTGAGTTGTGCTGGATCTTGATGACTGGCACGCCCCTGGGACTCCTGGAACGCTGCCACGCCTACAAAGAGAAGAAAGCCAGGAACCTGGCTGCCGATACCGGCCTCTTCACCTACCCGGTACTCATGGCCGGGGATACTCTGGCTTACGATGCCGATGTGGTCCCCGGTGGCGCAGGCCAGGTTCAGCACATTGAAGTCTGCCGCGATCTGGCGCGCAGCTTTAACCACCACTACGGAGAAGTTTTTGTGCTGCCCAAAGCCAAAATCCTCGATAGCGCAGCCAAAGTTCCGGGCACCGATGGCGAAAAGATGTCCAAGAGTTACGGAAATACCATTGAAATCTTCCAGACTCCCAAAACGATGCGCAAGACCATCATGCGCATCAAGACCGACTCACGTCCGATGGAAGACCCCAAAAGCCCGGACGAAGACCACCTCTACCAGCTGTACTCCCTGTTTGCCAGCGAAACAGATCGCGAGGCGATGGCAGCAAAATATCGCGCTGGCGGCTTCGGCTACGGTGAAGTGAAAAAAGCCCTGGCAGATGCGGCGGAAAATTATTTCGGCGATGCTTTCCAGCGCCGTGCGGAACTCGAAGCCCACCCAGATCGCGTGCGCGAAATTCTAGGCGATGGAGCCCAGCGTGCGAGACGGAAAGCGAACTCTGTACTGAAACGAGCACAGGAAGCCTCTGGATTGCGCCCATGAGCGTCATTGGAATCGGAACCGATATCGTCGAGTGCTTGCGAATCGCGCAAATGATAGAGCGACACGGTGAGTTGTTCATCGGACGCGTCTATACACCGCATGAAATTGGCTATTGCAGCGCTCGCAAAGCCGCCACTCAACACTACGCAGGGCGCTGGGCCGCGAAAGAATCAGTGCTTAAAGCGCTGGGAACCGGATGGTCGCGAGGCGTCTCATGGCGTGACATGGAAATCCGCAACGATGGTGATGGAAAACCACGGGTCGCCTTGGCTGGTGGCGCTAAAGAAATTAGCGACAGTATGGGGATCAACGAGTTCCTGGTGAGCATCTCACATTGCCGCAGCCATGCGACCGCAATTGCCGTCGCGCTGGGAAACGATGCCTAGTGGTCTCGTGTCACAGCGTACTTCAGGTCTTGTTGCGTCGACTCCAGAACCGCAGTACGTGATAACCCAGACTCGCACTTACTAACAGCGCCGGCGGCCCCCCCAGAATCAGCACCAGGAAAATGATGTGCGATTCTCCGCTACCTTGTGCAGCGCGTGCCAGGTAATAAATTCCGGCGGCAAGAACATTGGCGATCAGCATCAACAGCAACATTCCGCGGATACCAAACCGCGGTCTCCAGGACGTGGGGATCGATTTTGCCGATCCGACGCCTGTGCGTGACTCGTCCACTCTGTTCTCCAACATGGCAACCCTCTTCTCCCTTTTGACCTCGCCGAACATGGGACAACGCCAGACCTGAGAAGACGACGATCGTTCTGCGAATGCTAGCCTGCTCAAACAACACCGGCGTCCAGCTACTCGATGGCGTCGGATGTCGCGGACAGTTCCAACTCAGGATACAACGGCAGGTTGATCACGACCCCGCCGGCTTCAGCAGAGCGGTGCGCCGCCTCCATTACTTCGACACAACGCAATCCTTCTCGCCATGTCAGACAGGGTTCGGTCCCATCGACAACCCAATTCACAAAGTCGCCCATTTCCTGACGATAGGCGTGTTGAAATCCCAAATCATCAAACCGCTCATGGGTCACCGACGAGCCACTCCTATGCTGCCAGAACAGGTCCAGGTAATCCATCGATGGCACAAACCTCGCAGCCCCGTTTTCAAACACGATATGCGGCCCACCCGCTTCGCGAAACTTCAATAGTGAGTAAACCAGAGACACATTAAGAGACGCGATGGCCCCCGAGGCAAACACCAACGAGACATGTAACGTGTCTGGAAAGTCATACCGCCCATCGACCTGGGGCGCTGCCAAAGCGCGAACGGTTACCACGTCACCGCACAGCGCGCGCATCCAATCCACGATGTGTACACCGATCACTGGCAGCAAACCGCCACACTGCTCCCTTACGGTCCACCATCCCTGATGGTCATAAGGCCGGGCATCAAAATACGCACAGGAGGTAATCGCCAGAGGTTTCCCCAGGGCTTCACGCAATTCAATCATACGTGCCCAGGGGGGACGCAGGCGGCGTTTGTGACCGACCATCAATTTGACCCCCGCTTGCTGGCATTCTCGAACCATCTCCCAGCATTCGGGCACGGAATTCGCCATTGCTTTTTCACAGTACACGTGCTTGCCGGCACGCGCCGCAGCCACCGCAATCGGGCGGTGCGTAAAATTGGGACTGGCAATCGCAACCGCGTCAATGTCTACCGAATCGAGTAGCGTCTGGGGATCAGAAAACGAAGCGACCTTCATTCCCGTTTGCTCAGAAAATCGCCTGCGTGCCTCGGAGCTGGGATCACAAACCGCAACCACCTCAGCGCACTCGTTGATGTAGGACGCAAACTGCGGCCCAAAATCACCGCTACCAAACAGGGCAAATCGCAATCGATCAGGCATAATTGCTGCTTTCAGTGGACCTGCAGCCCACAATCTATCGAGAGAACACAGAACGCAAGGCCGGCGTTCTGTAACAGCTTATCGCCGAAATACACCGCAGCAATATGGAATCCCAGTATTCCCCAGTAGCATGCCGTCAAGCGACCATGCTGGACCCACCGTTTGCAGTGAGAACGATCACAGGTTGTCTCGCCTCACAACACAACTCGTTGTCCACCAGCAGCTACGCTTATTCAGCGGTGTCGAGATAGGGATCCTGCCCCATTTCACGTTGCACTTTTTTGCGTTCTTGCTCGTGGTGCAACAAAAGTGAGCGGTCACGCAGGTGGCGACGTTCGACGCGACGCTGTGCCCGTCGAAATCGCCCGACCAGATTGTTCAGTGGACCAGCTACCGTTCTTCCACGATCTTCCCAGCGCAACGCTTTCTGGACGTCAAACCCACTCTTCAAAATATCATCATTGAGCGCAAGATATTGTCGGTGCGTCCCAGGATCTCCCTGCCGCCCACAGCGACCGACTAGCTGCCGGTCGATGCGGCCCGCGTCATGCATCTCTGTACAAATCACATGCAGTCCACCCGCTTCTGCAACGCCCTCTGCTAGTTTGATGTCTGTGCCACGCCCAGCCATATTGGTCGCTACCGTCACCCTGCCAGCCTGTCCAGCCAGAGCCACAATCTCCGCCTCCTGGGCAATTTCCTTTGCGTTAAGCACCTGATGGTCGATACCGGCTTCGTCGAGCAGATTTGACAAAGCTTCCGATTTTGCAATCGAGCGGGTCCCAATCAGCACCGGCCTCCCCGCCGCGCCCATCGTTTCGACTTCTGCAACGATGGCTTGCCATTTGGCGTCGCTATTTCCAAACACACGTACGTCCATGGGGCGTCGCTGTACTGGACGATTTGTTGGAACACGCATCACTCGACACTTGTAGATCTTGCGAAATTCACGCGCTGCAGAGATCGCCGTTCCAGTCATCCCGGATAATTTGCGGTAACGCAAGAACAGGTCTTGAACCGTAATCCGCGCCGCTTGGCCAGTGGGCACGGTCACTTCGACACCTTCCTTAGCCTCAATTGCCTGATGAATGCCATCCCGCCACTTGCGTCCTTCGGCCAATCGCCCCGTATACTCATCGACAATGACAATCTCACCGTCACGAACGACATACTGCCGCTCCAACAAAAAATCTCTGGAGACCTTGATCGCTCGCTCCATATACTCGTACAGGTCAATTAAACCCACTGTTTTCAACAACTCAGGATGTGGCAAATCACGGACCAATTGTCTGCCTGTTGCTGTCAACGTAATTCGATTTGTTTCCTGATCCGATTCATAGTGATCGTCTTCCTCAAATTGCGTCACCTGTTCAGCCGCCCACAGATACGTGGCAGCAACCTCTTTCTGTATGCGATCCCCCATCGCGCTGATAATCAATGGAGTGCGTGCTTCATCAATCAATATGCTGTCAGCTTCGTCAACAACGACGAAATGCGGTTGTCGCTGGACAGGCTGTTCCCCTGACTCATCCCAGCGATGACTGCTGCCTCCGCCCAGGAAATCATCCATATTCCTGCCCATTCGCCGCAGCAACAGGCGGTCACGAAGAAAATCAAATCCAAACTCTTTGGCCGTACCATAGGTAATGTCACAGGCGTAAGCCGCTCGTCGCTGATCTGGTACATCATCTGTCAACACAACACCAACCGTCAGGCCAAGCGCCCCATAGATAGGTGTCATTTCGTGACAGTCACGTTCCGCCAAATAATCGTTGACCGTCGCCAGGTGAGAACCCTTACCAGTCAAAGCGTACATGTATAGTGGCAAACTAGCGGTAAGTGTCTTGCCTTCACCAGTGTCCATCTCGGCGATCGCACCATCGAATAACGCGGCGCCGCCAATCAACTGTACGTCGAAATGCCGTAACCCAATCGTTCGCCGGGCCGCCTCTCGTACCAGTGCGAACCCCTGGGGTACCAGCGCAGCCAGCTTCTCGCCACTCTTGGCTCGGTAACGAAGGCCCAAGCTCTGCTTGCGCAGTTCAGCATCCGATAGCTCAATCAGTTGCGTTTCAAGCTCTGCGACGTCCGCGCACAAACGGCGCCAACGTGAAGCACTCCCCGGGACTAATCTACCCAACGCATTCATCGGTGAAACAATCCAGTGTCATA
Source organism: uncultured Pirellulaceae bacterium (assembly GCA_964542185.1). GTDB lineage: Bacteria > Planctomycetota > Planctomycetia > Pirellulales > Pirellulaceae > UBA9264. The sequence continues at coordinate 1,877 of CAZITS010000170.1, read as the reverse complement.
GTGAAGCTGCACAACCAGCGATTTTCGCCCGGAACATAACGCGACGGGTTCGCGGCCGCAGCGGCAAATTGGTGGAAGTTCTCCGAATCCCACACGTGCTTTATCGGCGTTCCAGAATGGTACTGCAGCGGTCCTCCCCGGGATTCTCTGATTCGCCCCCACTGGAACCGCTTGTGTTACCCACATCCGAGCAATCGGCGCCCGACCGCCTGGCTGGTACACAAGCAAACGGTGCACCCCTAGCTGCAACGCCATACTGAAGCCCCTTGACGAACCTGACAATTCAACTGTAATCCCTTACCTGCCATTGACTTATCGGCATCGAAACAACTCGTCCTGGGGACATTTCAACCGTTCCTGCAGACCGGCGCTGCGACCGCACCGCCGGCAATTCGTAGTAACCGATGAGAGTGTCATATTTAGTTTAACCGGCACCATCCAGATTGCCGACATAATCGAACAAGGCAGATTCTTTACGTGTCTGCTGCGCTTTGCGCATTTGGGGGATTTGAGTCAGCTGCGACATGTCTAAACGGTGTACTGTGATCGAGTTACGGTCTCCGTTGAAGTTCTGCTCGCTGTATCAGCCTGTCCTGTATCCCGAAAAGCCACAAGTTCCTGACAACTGAGGTGAGGCAACAGTGAACTCAAAGTCCAATCTCCTGATCTGGACCCTGGCAGTGGTTGCCCTGGGAACACTTGGACAGCCAGCCAAGTCGCAAGACAAACATCGCGGTTCACTCTTGGCTCCGCTCAACCTGCAGGGACGTCACTTGTCCGGCAAGAGAATCATGGGGTGCGCAGACTGCGATGAAGCCTATAGCGGCAAATGCAGCTGTGGCCTGTCAGTTTTCTGGAGTGGCTGGGGAGCCGTCGACTACCTCATGGGTTGGAGTAAGGGCCGCAATGTCCCAGCGTTGGTCACTACCAGCGATGCCAGTGACGAAGGAGTCGCAGGGGCATCTTCAACGAGCGTATTGATGGGAAACGAACGCGTGGGATTGGGCACCGGCAGTGGCGGCCGAGTCGACTTCGGAGCCTGGCTGGGTGGCATGACGGAAGTCGGACTGGGAATGCGGTTCTATGGCTTTTCCGCCGACGGCGGTGACTTTCAGGCTGTCTCGGACGGTTCCCAGGTATTGGCCCTGCCGTTCTACAATACCCGCTTGGATCAGGAAGATGCACGTCTGGTCGCAACCGGACCCGGTGTCGCCGCTGGCGAAGTCAGCATTAGCAACTCGACCAATATACTTCAAGCAGAATCCTATCTGCGAATACCTATGACGGAAGGTCACGGCTGGCGTTTTGATCTCGTCGGTGGCTACCATTATTCACGTGTGGAAGATCGCCTCACGCTGGATGCCTTCTCCGAAGACCTCGACGGCAGTTTTCTGCTGGGAGCCGGAAACACCCGTCGTATCACGGATGTATTCGACGCAACAAACGACTTTCACGGCGGGTCCTTAGGTCTGCTCGGCCAGATCCACCGGGATCGCATGGTGTTCAGTATGCTGGGCAAGATCAGTGGCGGAAACATGCACCAGAAAGTGCGCATCGAAGGACGACAGGAAAATACGTCACCCACCGGCAGCAACGATGTGTTTGGCTCCGGCACGTTCGCCCTGAACACAAATACAGGTCGGTATGAACGTGACGTAACTGCCGTGATTCCCGAAGCGCAATTCACGTTTACCTTCCTGTGGCGGGAAAACGTGAGCCTGAACCTGGGTTATGCGTTCAGCTATTGGTCCGACGTAGTCACAGCCACTGATTCCATCGACCGGAATGTCAACTCCTCGCAGTTCCAGGACAATCCGCTGTTTGGTTCGGGAGATCCGCAGTTCACGCTACGGGACACCGATTTCTGGGTCCAGGGA